>JBBQUE010000280.1:0-5111 GCA_038212805.1 Bryobacterales bacterium
TACCTGCACCACCCCCAGCGGCACGGAACTGCACATGGGCGTCTATGGCATGGAAGACCGCCATCACGGGGAGCTGCAGCGCCGCCGTCACGATCTGGTTTCTCTTATCGCGTACCTGGGTGAACAAAACCTGTTCTTCAGTATCAACCACGTCTTTTCCAGCCTCACGGGACCGCGCACCGATGCAGACTTTGCCTTGTTCCAGGACTATTTCCTCGGCGTTGAAACCCGCAACGGCCAGATGCTGGCAACCTGTAACCGCTCCGCCGAACTGCTGGCCCGGCGGTGGAATAAGACTGCCGTGGCGGGCAGTGACGCCCACACGCTCACGACCCTTGGCTTAACCCATACGGAAGTGCCCGGGGCTCGGAACGCAGCCGAATATCTGGACGGTCTTCGTAACGGGTATAGCCACGCTCACGGCGTTTCCGGCGATTATTGGACGCTGACGCAGGCGGTGGCGGAGATCGGCCTTTCCTTGATGCGGGAGCGGGCTTGGACCGTTGCCATCGCGCCGCTGCTGCTGGCTGTGCCAGCGATCACGTTGGTGAATTATCTAAAGGAATTGGCATTCAACCGGAAGTGGTCTCGCCATTTATTAGGAGGCGAGGTGCGTTTGACGGCGGCCTGCGCCCCGGAGACCGCCTTATGAGCTTTTCCCGAGCGCGCGCAGTGGCTACGTTATCCATGCCGGACTACGCCCTGATGCGAAAAGTGAATCGCTGGCGCGCGCCGCGTTGGATTCGCTGGTGGATGATTGCATCCACGCGCGGGGGCGACGGATGGTTTTGGGGCCTGTGCATGGTGATTCTGCTGGCCTCGCACGATGCCGCCCGCTTCGCCGCGCTGATCTCATGCACGCTGGCCACCATGGTGGGCATCATGATTTTCGTCACCGTGAAGCGCGCGGTAGGGCGCAAGCGCCCCTGCCATATTGAGCCGCACTGCTGGGCCACGCTGCTGCCGCCGGATCAATTCTCATTCCCTTCGGGGCATTCGATTACGGCGTTTGCCATCGCGGTGTCGTTGGGTTTGTTCTATCCCGTGGTGTTTCCGGTGATGTTGTTCCTGGCGTTTAGCATTGCGCTCTCGCGGATTTTGCTGGGCATGCACTTTCTAAGCGATGTGGTGGTGGGGGCGCTGCTGGGCGCGGTGCTGGGGTACGGGGCGTTTTCGCTGGTGGCGTAACTGGGCTTCATTCGGCGGATTGTCTTCCGGAGCAACATCAATAATCGCCCGCAAAGCAAGCGCGTCCAGCGCCTGGATTCAATCAACGCGTTTGCCATGGAACCCCAAAGTCTACGGCTTTCGCAACCGCCCTGCGTCAAGGGTGTTCTACACTAACAAGGACATTCCTCATCCCATGCCTTTCCGTTTATTCTGCCGTCTGGCCCTACTCGCCGCCTTCGCGGCCATCTCCGCGTTGGCCCAATGCACCTTCACGGTGACGCCCACCAGCGCCAGCTTTAGCAATAGCAGTAACGATTCCGTGATCCCGGTGACCGCCAGCGCGCCTACCTGCGCCTGGACGTCGCGCAGCAACACCAGTTGGATCACGGTCTCATTCGGCCAGACCGGCACGGGAAATGGAACCGTGGGCTTCACCGTCACGCAGAACAACACGCCCACGCAACGCACCGGATCGCTCACCATTGCGGGCATCACCTTCAACGTCACCCAGGCGGCCGCGCCGTGTAGCTACAGCTTTTCACCATCGAACGCCACGGTCAGCTTCTCTGGCGCTTCCGGATCGTTCAACGTCATTACCGCGTGCACCTGGACCGCAGCCACGAACAGCCCGGATTGGATCACCGTCACCGGGGCCGGAACGGGCAACGGCACAGTGCAATACACCGCCGCTGCAAATCTTGGCACCACGTCGCGTACCGCCACCATTTCCGCGGGCACGGCCACTTTCACCATCACGCAATCGGCCTCGTGCACCTACACGCTGAACCCATTCACCATCCAGGCGGATCCCAACGGAGTCTCCGGCACCTTCACCAGCACAGCCAGCGCCAGCACCTGCGCGTGGACTTCCACGAATGGCAATCCAGACTTCATCACCATCACCTCCGCGCTCTCCGGTACGGGGAACGTTACCATGGCCTATACGATTCAAGCGAATCGAACATTGAATGCGCGGTCCGGCACGATCAACATCGGCGCATCGGTCTTCTCCGTGTATCAACCCGGCGGAACGGCCTGCACCTATGCGCTTTCCGCGCCCTCGGCCAGTTTCACTTCCACGGGAGGCACGGGGGCGTTTACCGTAACTTCTACTTGCCCCTGGACCCCCACCGCAAACGCCGCCTGGGTGACCATCGGGGGACCCGCGGCCAGCACCGGCAACGGCACGGTGACGTTTGGCGTGGCCCCCAATTCATCCTCGCTCAGCCGGTCGGCCACCATTCTGATCGGTACCCAATCGTTCACCCTCAACCAGGCAGGCGTGGCATGCGGCGTCACGGTTGGCCAGAATTCCATCGCCATCCCCGCCGGGGGATTCACCGGCAGCATTGATGTGATGTCGGCCGATGGCTGCAGCTGGAATGCAACCGCGGGCGCGGCGTGGATCACTCTTGGCTCCGCGGGCGGATCGGCCCAGGGCAGCGTGGCGTTTACGGCTACCGCCAACGTAACCCCCCAGACGCGCACCGGCAACATCACCATCGCCAACCAGGTTGTGCAGCTCACGCAGGATGGCGCGGTGTGCGGCCTGGGGCTGACACCGCAACAGGCCAGCCTGCCTGCCACCGGAGGCACGTTCAGCTTGAACGTAGCCACGGCCTGCGCTTACACCGCGGTTGCGAATACCGGGTGGATCAAAATCCTGGCGGGCGCCATGGGGAGCACCACCACGGACGTTTCTTATTCGGTCAGCGTGAACACCTCTCCGGACGCCCGCACCGGAACCATCACGGTGGGTTCCCAAGCGTTCACCATTTCCCAATCGGGTTCGTCCTGCACGCTGCGCCTGGGCCCCGGCTCGGCGGAGGTAAGCGCCCGCGGAGGCACCGGCGGGTTTGACGTCACCGCCACCGGGTCGTGCCGCTGGCAGCCGCAAGCGGACGCCGGTTGGCTGCACTTCACCTTCGCCTCCATCAACGGCAATGGCAAGGTGAACTTCACGGCGGACGCCACTGACCAGTCCGTACCCCGCGTTGCGAATCTCACCGTTGCGGACCAGATATTTCAAGTCCGGCAGGCTGGGCGGCCAGTGATTCTGATCTCGCAAGCGGGTGTCCTGAACGCCGCCAGTTTCGCTGCCGGACCCGTCTCGGCCGGCGAAATCATCACCATCTTCGGATCGGGCCTGGGACCGGAAACCGGCGTCCCCTTACAGCTAACCGCCGATCAGCAGGCATTGACGCAAACCCTGGCGGGCGTACGGGTCCTGTTCGATGGTGTGCCCGCGCCTCTGATCTATGTCTCCAGCACGCAGGTCAGCGCCATTGTGCCCTACGCGGTGGTGGCCAGGACGACCACGCAAATGCAGGTGGAGTATCAAGGCTTCCCCTCCGGCACGCTGGCTCTGGACGTCGCGCCCACCTCACCTGCACTGTTTACGCTCAATGGGTCCGGCGCGGGTCCGGGCGCGATCCTGAATCAGAACGGCACCGTGAACACCGCCGCGAATCCAGCCGCCAGAAATTCCGTGATCGTGCTATTCGCTACCGGCGAAGGGCAAACCGTCCCCCCCGGCGTGGACGGGCGCCTGGCCCGTACGCCGCTCATCCGCCCGGTGGCGCCGGTCTCAGCACAGGTGGGCGGCCTGGATGCCAAAGTGACGTATGCGGGCGGAGCGCCTGGCCTTCCGGCGGGTGTATTGCAGGTGAACGTGCAACTTCCGGCGGGTTTACCCTCGGGAGACGTATTGGTAGTGTTGAAGATCGGCGTGGCCAATAGCGGGCCGGGCGTTACCGTAGTGCTTCAATAGAGGTATGGGTCTTGCGCCGTCCTGGCGAGTCGCAGTGGCGGTATCGTTGCTTTCGCTTTCACTTTCGTCGTGCCTGGTGCGGCGAAGATTGGTAACGCGACAAGGCAAGCACGATACGCGCCCGCTTCGCTCCGCAACGGTGGACGAGTTGACCGCGAACATCCGTGCCCGCTTCGATTCCGTGCGGTCGTTTTCGGCAACCATGGACATGACGCCCTCCCTGGGCAGCGTCTACAAAGGCGAGATCACTGAGTTTGCCGGCGTGCGTGGCTTCGTTTTGTTCCGCCAGCCGGACGAGATGCGCATCATCGGGCTGGACCCCGTAATTCATACCCGGGCGTTCGACATGGTGTCCATGGGGCCTGAGTTTAAGGTCTACCTGCCCTCAAAAAACCGCTTCGTGGAAGGGCGCAACGATGCACCCGCTACTTCAACCAACAAGATGGAGAATCTGCGCCCGATTGCTTTCCTGCAGGCCCTGATGATCCATCCGCCGGACCCGGCCACGGAGACGGCCGTGCTGGAGGACGATACCGACGAAGAGCATGCGCTTTACATCCTTTTGATTCTGAATACGCAGAACAACCGGACGGTGCTGGCGCGGTCAGTTACCTTTGACAGGCAGACGCTGGAAATCGTCCGGCAGAAGATTTTCAATGCGGCGGCGGTCACGATTAGCGACACACGGTATTCCGCCTGGAAGATATTTGGCGGGATTTCGTTCCCTTCCAGTATCGATATCAACCGTCCCCAGGACGGGTACGGCGTGGTCATGACCGTGACGAAGATGCAGATGAACCTGGATCTGCCCGCGGATAAATTTGAGCTGGCGCGGCCGGAGGGTACCCAGTTGCAGGTGATCGGGCCGAAGTAATGGACCAGGGGTTCAAAACATTGCTGATGCAGCGCCGGGCCATGCTAATTGCTCCGTTCGCGTTCGTGGGGCTGGTAGCGCTTTCCTCGCGGGGCTCAAGTGATCCGGGCGGTGGAACCGGGGACGTGGATATCGTGGAGTTCGACGATCGCGGCCAGCGGCTCAGAACGGCCAGAGTTCCAAAGGTGGTCAAAACGGCCGCCGACTGGAAACGGCTGCTCAGCGCGCAACAGTTTTACGTCACCCGGCACAAGTCTACCGACACGGCGTATACCGGCACTTACTATCTGCTGGAAG
>JBBQUE010000281.1:0-5110 GCA_038212805.1 Bryobacterales bacterium
CTGAGCGGCACCGCTCTTTGATGTGCACCACGTTCTCGTAGGTGAGGCTCTTGCGCAGGCGCTCCTCCGGGCTCAGGTTGCCGAGCCGGAAGCCTACCGGAAATTTGAAAACAATGATGGAGTTAGGTCCGAAGCTGCGCAGGACGGCGGTCATGGAGGCGTCGAAGCCAGTCATGATTGCGCCTACGCCGATGATGGTTCCGGTGCCGATAATCACGCCCAGAACGGTCAGGAACGCGCGCATCTTGTGGGCGCGGATGGTTTGGAAAGCGAGCGTTAGCCCGTTGTGGAAAGCCAGAAATCGCATGGGTTAATCCGCCCTCAATGCTTGGATGGGATCGAGCCTGGCGGCTTGGCGCGCCGGGTAAATACCGAAAAACAGGCCGACCACCGCGGATAGCCCCACGCCCAGGAATACGGAGGTCCAGGGCAGAGCCATGGGGATGGGCGTGGTGGCGCTGACCGCCATTGCGGCGATCCACGCCAGAAACACTCCCGCCAGCCCGCCCAGGCCCGCCAGGAAGGACGATTCCACCAGGAACTGGTTCAGGATATCGCGCCGGCGCGCGCCCAGCGATTTACGTAGGCCGATCTCACGCGTGCGCTCCGTCACCACCACCAGCATGATGTTCATGATCACGATGCCGCCCACGATCATGAACACCGACACAATGCCGATGGCCATGCCGGCAATGGTGCCTGTAAGGCGCTCCCAGAGGCTGACAAAAGCTTCTGACGCGAAGAGGGAAAAGTTGTCGTCCTGGCCCGGCTTCAGACCACGGTAGGCACGCAGCAGCATGCGGGTTTCATCCTGGGCGGACATCAGGTGCTGCTGATCGATGGCCTTGGCCACCAGCCGGATGCCGTTACGGGAGCCATAGGTCTTGAAATAGCTCTCAATCGGAATCATCACGAAATTGTCCTGGGATTGCCCGAAAACACTGCCCAGCGTCTTGGCCACGCCTACCACTTCGTAGGGGTTGCCTTCCACCTGAATGGTTTTGCCCACCGCGTCCACGCCCGGGAAGAACCGTTCCCGGATGTCGTTTCCGATGAAAGCCACGGGGGCGTGGCGGCGCACCTCCTCGCTGGCTGGCGTGCGTCCCGAAGCAATATTCACGTTGTTGATCGCGGGAATGTTGTCGGTAATACCCTGGACATCCACGCCCATCACCGACTCTTTTTTGTAAGAGATACGCGCCTGCCGCCCGGTCATCATCCCGATGTCCTTCAGCAGCGTGGCGCGCTGGCGGATAAAATCGTACTCGTCGCGCTTGATCTGCGGGTTGCGCTTCTGCATCTCGAAGAATTTCTTGGGGTCCCAGGGGCCAAACCACGCCATGCGGACAATGCGGAATCCGTCCGCGCCCATGTCGGAAACCTTGTCGGTAATGTACAAGTTCATCCCGTGGATCAGGGCCGTGACCGCGATCAACGTGGTGGTGGCCAGGATGATGCCCAGGAGAGTGAGGAAGCTGCGAAGTTTGTTCTTGCGCAACGAATCGACGGCGATGCGGGTAGCCTCCCAGAAGGAGGCGCTTGGGTGGAATCGTCCGGCCATGCTGTCAGTACCAGACGGAGTTGGGTGGGCGTTTGTTCCGTCAGGATGGAATTAGAATGCCCCTGGTAAACCACGCGCCAGGTCCCGTGCGGATGTTGCGCCCCGCGATCATTCAGGCGCAAACCTACTCAATAATTGGAGCTTCGTACCTGGTTTGGTAATCATCCCGCAGTTCTTCCGCGGTCTTCCAGAACTTGGCAAGATTGGCTCTCACCTCATCGTCGCTTGTGAGCCGCCCATCAAGGCATCGGTCGAACGCTTTCCAAATTAATCCGTGAGCACTCGCCAACTGGAGGTAGTGCCGTTCAATCTCCCGGTCGTCAGGTTGGAAGTAGTTCAAGAAAATCTGCATCCCAACACCATCGGCATTTCCGTGCGCCTCCCAATCGAGGGCATCATAGAATTCGGGAGTAAAGTGAACGGAACTATCAGATAAAACGG
The DNA here is from genome assembly GCA_038212805.1 of Bryobacterales bacterium. GTDB lineage: Bacteria > Acidobacteriota > Terriglobia > Bryobacterales > Bryobacteraceae > JANXQZ01. Next base: position 2,003 of record JBBQUE010000281.1, read on the forward strand.
CGATTAGCTCGTCGATTTGATCGATTAACGGGTCGCCCTTAAGGTTTTCGTAGGTAATTTTCAAGAACTTCGGCTTCTCCTTGGATAGCCGTGCGTCCCACCGTTTCTTGCGGTCTTCATACCTCAACCAATTGACCGCGTTAACATTATTGAGCTTGATTGCAAGCGCTGTCTTCGCAGCTTCGAGCGCCCGCCGGGTGATTGCGGCTGAGTCCTCAGGCTGCCGACCCATGATGAGCAACGAAGCGGATCTCATGGCCTTGTCGCATACCAGGATAAACCGCCCGAACAAGGCTATTCTGGGAATTCCAGGAATAGCATCGTGCTGCATCGAGCCGACTGTGGATTGATACAAGTTGTCGAGGGCACAAACTAGTCGAACATAATATGGGCTCCGCATTCCCGCGGAAAAGTTGTTTACATGCGCTTGAACGAACTCGTCGATTGACATCATCACCAGTCTGCCATCTCGTTCATGGATTGCTATGGCCCAGTTTGCGGTTCTCGGCGTTATCGGTAGCCCGCCTGCAAAACCTATCGGCGCCTGGGCTGGTCTTTTGTTTTGGGGGACTCAACAAAATGCCGTACCGTCAGTCCGGGTTTTGAATTCTAGGATAACGATGTGGATGCCCTCTACGCTAGCCACAGATCCGGCCAGACGCGTTGACTTTGGGTGAATCAGCGGACCGACAGCAGATCGGCCACGCTCACAGCAAAGCCCGGCAGTAGCGGCGACTCCAGCAGTTCACTCCCTTCCAGCAGCCGGATGCCCTCCTTGGTACGCACATGCAATTCCCCGTTCAACTGATCCAGGAGCCACACTTCCTTGCTTCCCGCCCCCAGATAGTCGCGCACTTTGCGATTCACTTTCAAAACATGCTCGGAGGGCGACAGCACCTCCACCGCAATTGCGGGCGAAAATGGCACCGGAATCTGATTCAGATCCAAGCGTTCCCACTCTTCGCCGATGAATATGCAAAGGTCCGGCCTGCGCACCGTCTCACCATTAATGCGGCAATCTGTTTCGCCGGTAGCGCCGCCTATGGGATGCTGGTCGAAATAGTTGCCGACAAATCGCTCGATTCTCCCTCTGATGAGGTTGTGTAGTGGTGTCGCGCTAGGCAAGAGGATCAACTCTCCGTCGACCAACTCGTAATCTTCGTTCTCCGCGGTGCGCATTTGTGCGAAAGATTCAGCGGTCATCAGCGCCGTGGTGGCCATACGGTGCACTCCTTACCCAGCTTCACCCCTATATTACCGGAAACTGCTCACTGGCGGTTGGTTTGAGTAGACCAGTCGTAAAGCGTCACGGTCCACGCCACTAGGCTTTCAACGTCTTCCGCAAGCAAAAAAGCGCTCCGCTACCAACTTCCGTGCCGATTGCGTAACGTTGCCCAGATACTCGCCGCGGCCCGGGTAACGCTCCTCCAGCTAGAGCCGTGAATCTCCCGCCGCCATCCGCTTCGCCTTGGTATACGGGGAGGAATGGAAGGGAGTCAAGCTCCCCCAGGAACTGCTCAGACGAATCAAGCGGTGGGCTCCGCAAATTACACCGCCTGGGCGCTTTATTGCTCACGATGCCCCGGCTCTACTCCGGCCCGAAATCGAGACAAAGCGGCCCATGACGGCAAAGAATGCATCGCTTCCTGGAGCGGCAAGCGCGGCCTTCGTTTCGCTTGGACCCTCAACTCTATTTATCGACTTTCCGTCACGCCGGGTCTACCATTCCTCTAAAAGGCTGTCCGTGAAACGCGCCGGTTTCGCGCGGAACCACACTACGAAGCAGGTTGCCCCCTAGCCGTCCGGTCCGGTTTCCGCGTGAATCGTCAATCCAAAAAATTTCTCCGTTTGGCATTGACCAAGGGTATAATCACACATCCATGTTTTCAGACCCTGCCGTCTGAAGTCGCTTCAAGCTGCTTAAATTCTTGTGCGGTAAAGGAAAGGACCGTATGGCAAATTCAGAACCCCGTTGGGGACGCTCTTCTCTGAGCGTGGTTATACTCGCGGCGCTATCGTGCGCTGCATCACTCTGGGCGCAAACTTCGTCCAGCGGAACGATTTCCGGTCAGGTCACCGACCAGCAGGGCGCCGTGATTCCCGGAGCCCAAGTAGAGATCGTCGACCCTACCACCAGGATCTCAACCAGAACGACGACCAACCAAGCCGGCCGCTTCATCCTATCCAGCGTTGAGCCGCGCCTATATCGCGTCACATTTACCAAAACCGGCTTCTCCACCCGCAAAGTGGATGAAGTGAACGTGCAGGTCGGCCAGTTGCTGACCCTGAATGCCGCCCTCGAGATCGGCGCCGTATCCACCGTGGTTGAAGTATCCACCGCTCCAGGCGCGGAACTTCAGACGGTCAACGCCACGGTAGGCACCACCGTTTCAGGAGCGGCGTTAAACAATCTTCCGATTTTTGGTTCGGACGCATCTAGCCTTGCGCTGTACCAACCCGGCGTTTCGCCGGAAGGCGCGGTGGCCGGCGCCATGTATGACCAAAACACCTTCCAACTGGATGGCGGCAACAACTCGAACGACATGGACGGCAGTATGCGGGACTATACCGGCAGTTACAGCAAGAATGGCTATGGCGGCATAGGTAATCCGCCCAGCGGCGTGTTGCCGACTCCCACGGACACCATTGAGGAATTCAAGGTCTCGACCGCCGGCCAGACGGCCGACTTCAACGGCGCAACCGGCGCGCAGATCCAGATGGTGACCAAACGCGGCACCAACGATTTTCACGGTACGGGCTATTGGTATTATCATGCGGACAACGTTGGTGGCGCCAACAGTTGGGACAACAACCACACCCCCGCGAAGGGCCTGCCCTACACGGCGATTCCGAAAACGTACAACAACCGGGACGGGTTCACCGTCGGTGGCCCGATGCTACCCAAGTTGTTGGGCGGCAGAACCTATTTCTTCTTCGGGTATGAAGCCTTCAACTTCCCGCAATCGGCGATCATCAACCGGCAAGTCCCGACGGAATCGCTTCGTCAGGGCATTGTTCAGATCAACCAGGGCGGGTCCTGGACTCCTTACAACCTGACGAACTCCACCGTCAACTTCAATGGCGCTCCGCTTTCCCCGGCCACCTGTG
>JBBQUE010000282.1:0-5105 GCA_038212805.1 Bryobacterales bacterium
CGGGCTCCCGGTGTCCGTCGCCGCCACCACCGTCAACCGTTTCTGCTCTTCAGGCTTGCAAGCCATTGCGATGGCAGCTCATCAGGTAATCAACGAAGGCGCCGAAGCAGCCATCGGCGGCGGAGTGGAAAGTATCACCATGACGCCACGCAGCACGGATCCCCACCCCGTGATTGCGGAGCGGCACCCCGGCCTCTACATGTTAATGGGCGTCACTGCGGAGGTGGTGGCCAAACGCTACGGCATCAGCCGGCTGGCGCAGGACGAATACTCGCTCACCAGCCAGCAGCGCACTGCCGCGGCCCAGCAGAACGGATTTTTCGCCGGTGAGATTGCGCCCATGCCGGTCACCCGCGGCGTCCTCGATAAGAAGACCGGCGAGATCATCGGAACCGAGCAAGCCGTCTGCGATCGCGATGAGTGCAACCGTCCCACCACCACGCTGGAAGCATTGCTGGCTCTGAAGCCCTACTTCGATCCGGATAGCGGCCAAGGTTCGGTCACGGCCGGCAACGCTTCGCAGCTCTCCGATGGAGCCTCTGCGACGCTGGTGATGTCGCGCCAACGGGCCGACGCGCTGGGCATCCCTTACAAGCTCATCTATCGCGGGTTTTCCGTAGCCGGGTGTGAGCCGGATGAGATGGGCATCGGCCCCGTGTTCGCCGTGCCGAAACTGCTCAACCGCTTCGGTCTCAAATTCTCTGACATTGATCTGTGGGAGCTCAACGAAGCCTTCGCCGTCCAGGTTCTCTACTGCCGGGACCGCCTGGGGATTGACCCTGCCAAGCTCAACGTCAACGGTGGATCCATCTCCATCGGCCACCCCTTCGGCATGACCGGCTCCCGCATGACCGGTTCGCTTGCCAACGCCATGAAAGCCCGCAACGCCAAGCTAGGCGTCGTCACTATGTGCATCGGCGGAGGCCAAGGCGCAGCCGGGCTCTTTGAGGCCGCCTGACCCATGCACCCCATCCTCATCTACGGAGATTCGCTTACCTGGGGCATCATCCCCAACACCCGCCAGCGTCTGCCGTTTCACCAGCGCTGGCCCGGGGTGCTGGAAAACGCTCTACTCGCCGTGGGGCGGAACGTGCGCATCCTGGAAGATTGCCTCAATGGACGGCGCACCGTCTGGGAAGATCCGTTCAAACCCGGACGCAATGGACTCCATGGCCTAGCCCAACGGATGGAAATCCATTCCCCGCTCTCTTTGGTGGTCCTGATGTTGGGAACCAACGACTTTCAGTTCTCGCATCCCTACAACACCGCCTGGACTGCCGGTCAAGGAATCGCTACCCTGGTGCACGAAATCCGCCGCGCGCCCATTGAACCGGGCATGCCGATGCCCCCGATTCTGGTGATCGCGCCTCCGCCCATCCGGTCCGTCCCAATGTCCGGAAGCTCTCAAAGTACGGTCGCCCTCAAGTTCGCGAACGCCGAAGCGCAGTCCCATGGCCTTGCGGATGCCTACCAGGACGTATGCGCAACGTTGCACTGCCACTTCTTCGACGCCGCAACCGTCACCCCCGCCAGTGCGGCCGACGGGGTTCATCTTGACGCGGATCAGCACCTGCTCCTGGGCAAAGCCTTGGAGTCCGTGGTTTCCCATATCCTGGCAGCTAAAATTGAGGAACGGAATGCCAATACTCCTCAGTTGCCAGTCAGTCAGTAAAACCTTCGGCGCGAAACCGCTTTTTGAAAATATTTCCCTCGGCCTTTCCGACGGCGAGTGCGTCGGCCTCATCGGCCCCAACGGCTCCGGAAAATCCACGTTGCTGCGCATCCTCGCGGGCCGCATGGATCTTGATCAAGGCAACGTCGCCGCCCGCAAATTGTTACGCCTCGGGTACGTGCCCCAGCAGTGGGAGCAGCCGCTCGATCTCACCATCCAGCAGGTGATCGACGCTGTGGAGATCCCGGGGCGTCTCTCGGAGACGGAACGCGTCGCCCGCGAGAACGAGGTTCTGGGAAGGGTAGGGTTTCTGGACACCGCCCCCTTGGTATCAACGCTTTCCGGCGGTTGGCGGAAGCGCCTGGGCATCGCGCTGGAACTATTGAAGGATCCTGAACTGCTCATCATGGATGAGCCTACCAACCACTTGGATCTGGAAGGCATCCTGTGGCTGGAGAAGATGCTGAACGGCGCGTCGTTCTCTTCCCTCATCGTCAGCCACGATCGATATTTCCTTGAGAACGTGGCCACGCGCATGATGGAAATCAATAAGATTTACCCCGACGGCCTGTTCAGCGTCAAGGGCAACTACAGCGAGTTTTTGGTCAAGAAAGACGAGTTCCAGCACGCCCAGGCCAAGTACCAGGAATCGCTTGAGAACGTTGTCCGTCGCGAAATCGAGTGGCTCCGGCGCGGCCCTAAGGCCAGGACCACCAAGTCGAAAGCGCGCATCGATAGTGCTGGCCGCCTGATCGCGGACCTCAGCGATGTTTCGCAGCGCACGCAGACGCGCAGCACCGTGATTGATTTCAGCGCCACCGAGCGCCGCACCAAACGCCTGGTGGAAGGCATCGGAATCACCAAGGCCCTGGGCGGCAAGACGCTGTTCCGGGATCTATCTTTCGTACTTTCGCCAGGCGCGCGCCTGGGTCTGCTGGGGCCTAACGGCAGCGGGAAATCTACTCTGCTCCGCCTGATCACCGGCGAGACTGAGCCGGATTCCGGAGAGATCAAGCGCGCTGATAATGTGCGCGTGGTCTACTTCGACCAGAACCGCGCGCAGCTTGATCCTACTGTGTCTCTGCGCAAATCGCTGGCACCGCACGACATTGTGGTCTTCGGCGAGCGCACCATCCACGTAGCCGGATGGGCCGCCCGCTTCATGTTCCGCGCGGAGCAACTGGACGTCGCGGTGGGCCGCCTCTCGGGCGGCGAACAGGCCCGCGTCGTGATCGCGCGGCTGATGCTGCAACCGGCCGACGTTCTATTACTCGACGAGCCCACCAACGACCTGGACATTCCTACCCTGGAAGTTCTGGAAGACAGCCTGTTGGAATTCCCCGGCGCGCTGGTGCTGGTTAGCCATGACCGTTACCTGCTTGACCGGGTCTCCACCACCATCATCGGGCTCGATGGCAATGGCAACGCCGGTGCCTATGCCGATTGCGAACAGTGGGAACAGGACGTACTCCGGCAGCGCGTCACCACCAGGAAGTCCAAAGCCCAGGCCACTCCGGCTCCGCCACCGAAACCGGCTGGGAAGAGCAAGTTGTCGTACCTGGAAAGCCGCGAGTTGGAACAAATCGAGAGCGTCCTCCACCAGGCCGAAGCCAAACTTCACGAAGCTGAGGCGGCCTTGCAGGATCCAGCCGCAGCCTCCGACGCTGCATTAATTCACACCCGCTACGAAGCCGTGCTAGCCGGACAATCGGAGGTTGACGGGCTATACGCCCGATGGTCGGAACTTGAAGCCAAGCAGAAGGGTTAAACCGTCTTGACCAACCTGTATCTGTTGCAGCCGGGGGCCTGGGCACAGTTCTGGGGATTGCTCGGGCGGGCCTTTGTCGCGTCGTACGAGGACAACTGCTTTGGCATAGCAAAGGGTGCGGCGTACTCCTCGCTGCTGGCGTTCTTTCCGGTGCTCACATCCACAACTGCCATTCTGGTGCAGGCCAACGGTGAGGAGGTCTCGCGCGTCTTGTCGCAGTTCCTCTTTGAAGTGGTGCCGCCGGGTTCCGAGGACTTGGTTCAATACGAGTTCACCGTGCGCGGCCAGCGCCCGCTCTGGATTCTTATCTTCGCCAGTGTGCTCTCTATCTGGGCCGCCTCGGGCGCAATGCTGAGCCTGATGGAAGGCTTTCAGGCGGCGTATCGCTTGCCTACCGGGCGGCCGTTCCTCAAGCAGCGGGCCGTCGCCATTTTTCTGGTGCTGATCGTCGCGGTACCAGCCATCGGAGTCTCCGTCGCCCTGCTTTTGGGCTCTAACACCGAAGAAGTAGTGCTCGGATTGGTGGGCATGGCGCGCGATGGGCCTGAGTTGCGCGGCTGGCTGGCGCTCACGGGCAAGGCCGTCCGCTATCTGATCGCCACCGGGACCATCGTCTTTGTAACCGGGCTGCTCTACTACGTGGGCCCGAACCGGCCCATGAACTTTGGCAGCGTCTGGCCCGGGGCAATGTTGGCTACCAGTCTGTGGCTGTTGGCCACCACCGGATTCGGCTGGTACGTCCGTAACATCGCCAATTACAACGTGCTCTACGGCAGCATCGGAGCGGTGATCGCGCTGCTAATCTGGATGTATCTGCTGGCCGTAATTGCGCTCTACGGTTGCGAGTTTAACGCTGAGCGGGAACGCCTGCATCTGCGATAAACTCTTCGCATGCCGATCACTCGCCGAATTTTCGGAGCCTCGCTTTCAGCCGCCGCGCTTGCCTCAGCAACCCCGTCCCGCTATACCGTTGGTATCACCACCAACACCCGCGGAGGTTGGGAGAAAGATGTCTTCCTGTCTTTCCGGGAAGCTCGGGAAGCTGGGTACCGCTGGGTGGAATCGTTCATTTCCTACTTCCCTGAATACCTGGACCATCCTCAGGCGCTGAAGGAGAAAGTGGATGAAATCGGCGTCCGGTTCGTGACCATTTCAAATAACGCGCCGGTCACCGAGATGCAGTTCGAGAATGCATCCAAGCGCGGCCGCCTCATTGAAGATCACATGCGCCTGGTCCGCCTGTTGAAGCACATGGGGTGTGATCATCTGAAGATCAACAGCGGGACGCGCCGCACCGACGGCACTACCGACGAGGATTTGAAAGTGATGGCGGTTACCTATAACGAACTGGGCAAACGGATCAGCGGGGAGGGACTGAAGCTGGGCGTGCATGCCCACATGTGGTCTCAATTTGAGAACGGTCACGAAGTGGACCGCATCATGGACGCGACCGATCCCAAGCACGTCTGGTTCGTACTCGATACCGGGCACGTGACCATGGCAGGTATGGACCCGCTGGAGCTAACGAAGAAGCTGGGGCATCGCATCATCGAATTCCATCTCAAGGATGTGGAAGCGCGCCACAAGGGCGGCGCGGAAAAGCGGGTCGACCGGAACGACCCGATGAAGAACCCTATTTTCTTCGAACTCGGCAGCAAGCATGGC
>JBBQUE010000283.1:0-5102 GCA_038212805.1 Bryobacterales bacterium
GACCGTTTTCGGATGAACTGCTTCGATGCCATGGAACCGGCTGAAGTCCGGTACGTTGAACGTAGGAATTGCGCCTATCCCACTTAGGTTCATGCAGGCGACAAGACGGGCGTCATGCGAGTTCTTGCCACTGACGCGGTATTTCGTTACGAGCCGCTTCCATTCCTCCAGCAACCAGCTGGGTTCCGGCAGCAGCGGGGACAGCTCTTGGATGAGCGCCAGTTCACGCGCCGCAAATTCGGTGGAGAGGCCCAGCCCGTTTTCGTGCTCTCTGCGCGTTGCCACCGCCAAAACTCAATCAGAATCTGCGTTGTGACGCTAAGCCTTTCACTACGCGCCCGAAAAACGGAAAACGCGTGCTCCACCAGTGCGTAATGCGGATGATGTGTCTGTACCGAGCGAAGCCAGGATGTTGGTGTCAACGAGCACTACAAGCCGCAGTCAGCGTAGATGGATTCCCGGCTGATCGCTTCATCCGGCAGCAACGGAGTATCGGGCGGGTGGCTATGCGCCCAGGCGCGGAATTTGTTCATCCATTCCTCCGCATTGACTGGACGCTCTACCGCCACTGTTGACTCAAGCCGATGACGAAGCGTCTCCACGCCCAGGTTCACTACTTCATCAGGATGGCCGATCAGCCCGGCGGTGATCGCCTGGTCGATCACGCGTGATTGTTCCGGTTTCAACTCAATCGTCATGACGCGCCTCCGTGACCCCGAGGGCGCGAAAAATTCGCAACACAAGTAGGTTGGGAGATTCTGGCCACCATCCGGATGATCGCGGAAAAAGAAGGCCGTCAGATTTAAGTCCTTGTAGACGAAGCCCTGGCCGGCCTGATCGAGAAGCGCAAAAACACCCGCCATCGCGCGCCTAGCAAGTTTTATGATGGAGCGTTATGGCGGCACGCATGGCGTGAGGGACGCAGGCCTTCTCGAAGCCGCTCTTTATAGGCCGCAACCCGGATACTACACCGATTTTATGAAGCTGCCGCGCTCTGTGGGAGAGCCTTGCTGCAAAACTTCAACTTCGGGCTGCGCGAAGCAGACACGTTCAGTTTTGACAGCCTGATGCCTTACCCGCGCCCCAACATCGTTCTCAAACTCTGACGTCTTCCACCAGGAAAGAGGCGAATTGGCCGCGGATGTACACGGATAATCGTTTTATCAACAGGCCAATGGCCTGTTCCACATACGGTTCTGTGCCTCACTTGGGGGCTTTTCGGTTCCTTGCTGGTTTGCCAGTGCCGGAAAATGCAGGTTTAGACGCTGAGCACGGGGCAAGGCGTCTGCCGAATGATGGAATAGGCGTGGGTACGGAAGCGTCCTAACGGGTGCTGGATTAATCCACGCCCGATGATCACCAAATCGGCGTTGTGGTGTTTCGCGGCCTCGCGCGTAACGTCCGCCACATCGCCCTTGGCAAGGCACAGCTCAAAGTCTGTTCCCACAGCCTTTTGGAGCTTGGCGATCTCGTCCCGTGCCATGTTCATCAGGAATCCATCCAATTCGGTATCGAAGTGTTGTTCGGGGGTAAAACTGCCGCCGGCCACGGCATGCACCAGCCGCAGGGTAGCCCCGTACATCTCCGCCAGGCTGGCAGCCCATTGGAGCAGGGGGCGGCTTTCTTCCGTTAAATCGATTCCGCACAGCATGCTGCGCACTTCGTCCGGGTGGGACGCCTGCTTCTCAGCGTGCACGCTGGTCCACACGGGACACTTCACGTCGTGCAACACTTTAGCGGCGACGGAACCGATCAGCAGGCTGCGGAACCGGCCATAGCCGTGGGTGGGCATCATCACCAGGTCCGCGTGCCGCGATTCCACAAACTCGCGAATGGAATAGGCTGGATCGCCCTGGTCCATCACGCGCTCCACCTTCACAGACCCAAATGCATCCGGCAGGAACTTGTCGAACTGCTGCTTCCTTTGTTCAATCAGAGTGGGCATGTCGACGACGGCCGCGAAGGATTCCGCGCCCATGGTGCCATACCAGTAGGCCGGGATTTCCATGACATGCAGCAAAGTGACCTCCGCCCCAAACCTGGTAGCGGCAGCCTTCACGAACGGAGCGGCCTCTTGGCACTGGGGCGACAAGTCGACCGGAAAAAGAATACGCCGAAAGTTCAACATAGGAATCCACCTTTCGCGGATCACTGTGCAAGTGAAGATCCGTTTGAGGAAAGTCGACTTTTGGCGGGCAAACGCAGTGCGCGTATGGCGCAGCCTGGGGAATTTCGCCCGATTCGCGTAAATTGAGCCCGCGGCGTTGTATCATCAGCGGTTTGGAACTCCCTGCGTTTTATCCTATTTTAGACACGGCCATTCTGGGGCCAGCCGGTCTCGATCTGCTCCAGGCCTGCCGGTCCCTACTCTCGGCGGGCGCGCAGATTCTGCAACTTCGCCATAAGAAGCACTTCTCGCGCCATCTGTTTGATCAGGCTGAACAGATGGCGGCGGAGTGCCGGGAGGCGGGGGCTCTGTTCGTTACCAACGACCGCGCGGATGTGGCTGCGCTGCTTGGCTGCGCGCTGCATTTAGGTCAAGAAGACCTGACGCCCGCCGGTGCCCGGAAGATTCTGCCTAGCCCAGCCGTGATCGGATTCTCCACGCACAACGAAGCCCAGGTCCGGTTAGCGGCGGACGAACCGGTGGATTACCTGGCGTTTGGGCCTATCTTTCGAACCGGGTCGAAAGAGAATCCGGATCCGGTGACCGGGTTGGGTGAACTGCGGCGTATCCGGACTCTGACCCAACGCCCGCTGGTGGCCATAGGGGGGATCACGCTGGAGAACGCAGGGGAGGCGCTGGCTGCCGGAGCGGATTCCGTTGCCGTGATCAGCGGATTTCTCCCGGAGCTGAAGCACGGCGGGCTGGAGCGATGGGTGTCGCTGGGGAAATTCAGGGCCTAGCTACTTCGCTGCTCAAAATTTCGATCCTGCACATAAGCACCACTTACTTACGCGCGTGGCTGGGAATGGCTGGTTGACAGCACTGGACTTGTGGCCGAACGCCGAGCGTGAGCCGAGCGCGTCCGTGAATCGGAAGACGAATTTTGCGCCGGAAACCAGCTAAAAAGCGAAGCCAAGCTGCGTGGTTTCGCGCGCTGCCTGGGTTGGAATCACGGTAGCGGAATAGGGTTCGCCCCAGTGACCCAGAATCCAATTCTGGTCCCAGCGCAGGCGGTGCAAAGCGTCCTGGTTGGAGGCGAGCAGGGCCGCGGATATCAGGATTTCCAGAATCTCATTAGCCTCCGCCAACCGCTCGAAATGCTTGAGCAACGCGAGCATGGCGGTTCCCAGTTCGGAGTTTGTAGGATCCGCCTGAAGCCAAGCGTGGGCATCGCGGAGCCAACCGAGACAGCCTTCGGGATCGTGGGGCCACGCGGCGAATCGCTTCGCGACTTCAGTGCGGGACAGACGATCGGGTACCGGACTGGCGGCTAGAAACAGGACCGACGCGCGCCCTCCGAAGCTCAGGAATTCACGGTCGTCAGCTGCCACGTTGTCGTAAACGAAGAGCCAGCGGCGATCCCGGCAACAGCGCCGGAGCAGCTCGCGATTCTGTTCCGTTGCGCCGGTCAGCCGCAAGCCCAGCGCTTGGCCGACATCTCCCAGCATGCCGGCGTGGCTGCGGCGGGCGCAATCGATCCAGCACACGCCTTCAAACTCACCGCGCGCGGCATGCGCGAACGCCAGCGCCTGCGGGCGGTCGATGTCTATTCCGGTTCCGGGCCGGTCGGCAAAACGGAGCCAAAGGGCGGGATCGGGTGCGGGTAGACCGGGGGCCAACGGAGGCAAGGCAAACGCGGGAGGGAAGACCGGGTTGGCATGAATCAGCAGGCGCTTCAGATGACGGAGTCCGTCGTCCGGCAGATCGCAGAATTTCTGACGTCGCAGCAGCGGCGGGAACTTGCATTCGCGGAGTAGAACCAGGTACAGCTGGGGTTGCACTTTGAATATAGGCTCCCAACGCTCCCGGTCCCAGCGCTCCGGAACGGAATCCGGGGAGAGCAGGACGATGGTGCGCTCAGCGGAAAGTCCGCGCCCCACGGCATCGATCAAATCGAAGGCCGGGCCAATCACGGCTTCTTCATAAGAGCAGACCAGATCCAAGTTGAGTTCCAGGTATTCGCCGATTTTGCGCGCCACGGCTGCGTCCGCCGGCGCGTAACAAAAAATGGCGGTGGGCGCCGGCACGGCCTTTACCGGCGCTTGGCCTTGATGACAATGGGAGTGGCCAGGAAGCCGAAGCGCTTCCGCAGTTGATTCATCAGAAACCGCTCCGACGAGAAGTGCAGCTTCTCCCCCTTATCTGTAAACGCCACAAACGTGGGGGGACGGATAGAGGATTGGGTAATGTAATAGAGCTTGATATCGCCCTCAAACCGCACCATCTCGATAAAGCGGTTCAGTTCGCCGGTGGTGACGCGCTTTGATGCGGAATCGTAAGCCTGCTGGATCATGCCGTAGAGGCGCTTCACGCCCGCGCCGGCCTTGGCGGACATGAACGCAACGGGCGCGTAATCCAGAAATTTCAATTCGTCCTTGATGGCCTGGTTGAATACGGCGCGGTCCTTGACGATGGCGGCGTCCCATTTGTTGGCGCAGATGATTACCGCGCGGCCTTCCTCATGCGCGTAGCCGGCAATGGTTGCATCCAGCGCCACCAAACCCTCGCTGGCGTCCACCACAACCACCACTACGTGCGCCATGCGGATATTCCGGCGCGCCATCAGGACGCTCATCTTTTCCGCCATCAACTTGGTTTTACCCTTGCGGCGGATGCCGGCCGTGTCTATAAAAACGAACCGGGCGGTGTCGGTTTCCACCGTTTCGTCGACGGCATCGCGGGTGGTCCCGGCGATGGGCGACACGATGGCGCGTTCTGAGCCTACCAGCGAATTCAGCAGCGTCGACTTCCCTACGTTGGGACGTCCGATGATGGCGATGCGGATCTCGGGCTTGGTACTCTTCTCTTCCTCAACCGCTTTGGGGAAGGTAGAGGTCACGCGATCCAGCAGATCGTCCAGCCCCATGCGATGCTCGGCCGACACGGAGAATACATCCGAGAATCCCAGACCGAAAAACTCGTTGGTGAGGAACTC
>JBBQUE010000284.1:0-5101 GCA_038212805.1 Bryobacterales bacterium
CCTCGGGCGCGCACAACGGCAACAGCCCGCAAAATGCACGCTCCCGCTTCGCATGCCCCTCCATCCGCGGCCTGACAAACAGCAGCACGGCGGAGGCAATGACCAGGAACCAGCTGGCCAGCAAACCGATTTGTCGGACGGAAAGAACACCTTTCATCGTGGTGAAAATCGTCAAGATCGATTATCGCAGGGCTTCCCTGGCGATGGGGGAAAAGCCGGCGCACGTTACAATTGGGTAACGTGCAGAATCGCAGTATCTTAGCTTGTATCATTTTCATTGTTTTTTCTACCGCGGTTCCCGCCCAACAAGTGTCCAGCAGCGTTTCAGTTGAAAATCTGATGAAAGCCGGGCACTGGAAGCGGGCGCGCCAACTGGTGGAAGCCCGGCTGAACGTGAATCCACGGGACGCCTTTGCCTTGTACCTGTCGTCCAAGGTCTATGCGAGCTTCGGGAACCTGGAAAAGGCTCTCGATCAAGCGCAAAAAGCCGTTGCCATGGAATCGCGGAATCCCGACTTTCTGGCGCAAGCCGCCGAGGTTCATGCACGGATGGCCGACCATGTGTCGCTGGTCAAGCAAGTAATCTATGTCCGCCAATTTAAGAAAGAGGTAGAGGCGGCGCTCACCATCAATCCCCGGCATGTAGATACTCTGCTGGTGGAAATCATGTTCCTGGCCCGCGCACCGCTGCTGGCGGGCGGAGATAAAAAACGGGCGAACCTTCTGGCGCAGCAGCTGACGCAGATCGATCCCGGATGGGGATACCTGATTCAAGCCCGTCTGGCGGAACTGGAAGGGAACGACGCCCGGATCGAGCAGTCTCTTTCCAAAGCTGTTGAAACGAACCCGAGCGGATACCTGGCCCGGCAATATTTGGCCCAATTCTATGACCGGCCGTCTCCCAAGCCGAGGCTGGACTTAGCGGAGAAGTTGGCCAGGGATCTGATCGAGGCCGAGCCCGGCCAAGCTGGTGGCTACGAGGTACTGGCGGCTGTCCTGGCGCAGCAGCATCGCTGGCCGGAACTGGAAGCTGTTCTGGCAAAGGCAGAGGCTGCGGTACCGGACGACTTCTCTCCGTTCTATTTTGCGGCGGATGCCCTGGTGGCATCTGCCCAGGACCCGGCCCGGGCAGAGCGGTATCTCAACAAGTATCTGACGCAGGCGCCCGAGGGTCGCCAACCCACGGCCGCTCAATGCCGTGACTTATTGGCAAGGAACACGGGCCGGCTCACCAGCCGATTCGAAGTCCCCCGATCACGCTCCGCGACAGGCTGGTATACCCGAGCGCTTCTTCATACCGCTGATTCAACAGGTTATCCATCCGAAGTACCGGCGTAAAGTGGCGGGACAACGCGTACGATGCGCTCACGTACACGTTTTCATACCCCGGATTCCGGGTGAGGCCGAATGCAAAATCGGAATCGTGACGTTCCCCCACCATGCGCGCACCCATGACGAATGTCCACCGGCGGGGCGTCACAGAGAGGCTCACCGCGCTAGAGTTGCGGGGCCTGCGCAGGAGGTCCTGGCCGACTCCCGTCACGGGCGAAAGCGGGGAGACGGATTTGGTAATCCGGGTGTAGAGCCGGGTATAGTTCCCTGAAAGCAGTATGTTTCGGGCCAGGCGCGCTTCAGTTGAAACCTCCACGCCGCGGGCCCAGCTGCGCTCAATGTTTTGCCACGAAGGATACACATAGGTGATGAGATCCTGGAAAGAACTGCGAAACGAAGCCACTTCGGTGCGGACGTGCCGGCCAAACCATTCCTGCACCAGGGCCGCCTCATAGCTATTGGTCTTCTCCGGTCTCAGGTTTGGATTACCTTTTGCGTATGGGCTCTGGACGTAGTTCTGATACAGGCTGGGCTCCACCACGCCGCGCCCGGCGCTGAAGCGCAGGAAGGTGGACGAAAAAACGAAGCCATGGTCCTTAAGTAATAGAAAACTAACGCCTCCGCGCGGGACGAACTCAGTTCCGAAGGCGGTGCTGTGCTCCACGCGCGCGCCGCCGCTGAAGAAAATGCGGCCCCGGAATTTGTACTGTTGGTTCAGGAAGAACCCGTGATGATCGCGGTTTACGTCCAGGGCTGAGATGGTTCCGGCCTGGTGCTGGTAGTTGTAGCCGAACACCGTTGCTCCCCCCGCTTCACTCAAGGTTCCCTGGTAGTTGGCGGTTTCCCGTTCGGTCAGGGCCAAGGACCCGTACGGTCCAAAATAAGCTGTGGAGCGGGCGATGCGGGTTCCAGCCGCAAGTTGCGAGGGACCGGGAAGAGCGGCCGGGTCCAGTAATGAAACGAAATAGGTATTCGAACCCGGGACATCACGCACCAGGGCCGCCAAGGACTGTGTCCGGTTTGCCTGGTCGTTATTGAAACGGTCCCGCAACTTGTTCATACCAAACGAAAACGTCTGAAAATACCGCGAACCGCGCGAATCGTCCAAACGAACCGAAGCCGTGTTATCGCGGGTTTCTTCGTTGGCCGCGAAATCGTAGGCTTTGTAGGCCACTTGGCCGGGGGTTCCCAAGTGGGCGTCATAGATCCGGAATACGCCGCGGAGCTGGGTGGCATCCGAAATCCGGTATCCGGCGTTCACTGACCCGGTATCATTCCGGTAAAAGTCGTTGGGGTACTCGCCGCCTGAGTGGAACTGCTCGGCGGTCAACGCGTAATCGAAGCGCCCGAAGAGGCCTCCGTTGACAGAAGCCACCCAACGGTCCGTTTGGAAATTTCCGCGTTCGTACAAAACGAAGCCATGGGGCCGGGTGTCTTCAGGATCGCCGCGCTTGGTGAAGAGTTGGATGACGCCGGCTGACGCCTCGGCACCGAAGAGCGCGCTTTCGGGTCCCCGCACCACCTCCACGCGGTCGATACCCGCGGAGGAAAGGTGCGCCAGGTTGATCTGCCCGCCGGGATCGTTCATGGGTACGCCATCGAGAAGCACCAGGGTAGAGGTGCTAGTTGCGCCCCGGGTAAAGATGGAAGTCTGATCGCCGCGCCGCCCGGTGGCGACGACGTTGGCATCTGGCAGATCGCGGAGCAGGTCGGGAACGGAGGCATAATTCCGGGCCTCAATCTGCGCGGCGTTGATCACGCTGGCAGCCACGGCGGCGGTCTCGGGAGTACTCTGAGCTCGGGTGGCGGTGACGATGATGGAATCCGATGGCCCCTGGATCACCAGAGCTAAACGGCTTTCCGTGCCCGGTTCCAGCTTTTGGGTCAGCGTCAGAAAGCCATCTTTCTGAACGATGGCACCGCAAGGTTCGGTTGCGCCGAAACTGAACCGGCCCTCGCTATTGGTAAAGGCGGTATCGGTGTTGCATTGAACACGTGCACCTTCTACCGGGCGATTGGAAGAATCGAGAACCAGACCGCGTATAGTTTTGGTTGGATCGCTGGCCTGCAAAGCGAGCGTAAATAGACAGAAATAGATTAGGCGCATCAACGTTTCTCCCTCGAAAACGTGAACATGTTTTGAACTGAAACGAAGGATCGGTCTCCTGACTTATGGCTGGCATTTCCGGAACAACCTTCCCACTTGCGCAGTGGTTGTTCCAACCTCAATGGCCAATTACAGTTGCGGGGCAGTGGCGGATTTTCACCGCCTTCCCAAAGCATCCCTCGTTCACAAGTTGTCAAAGATCGAACTTCGAAAATTAGTATAGCATCGCACCGGTGAATTCCCGCGATGCGGCGATGGATCTGGTTGCGAATTTACGCCTGAGAACGGGCGGATTTCAGGGGATTGTGGGGCGTATTCGAAAGCGGGGGTGGCTCATACAAATAGGTGGACATCGACGGGAATGCCATCTGAGGAGCGCCGAATACTGGTTAGGCGCCCGGGTCGTTCGCTACGCCCCAGCAAAGTGTATGTTGAGTGAATGGTGCCAAAGCGAAAGGCATTTCAGTATGAAGTGACTCATACCTCCCCGGCCAAGTCCATGCTGGCTTCTGTGTTCGCTCTCAGTATGCTCCCGGTTATCCTCTTGATGACTTCGGAACCTGCGCGGGCCTGCTCTTGCGGGACACCTCCGCCGCCGTGTAAGGCAGTAGGACAGTCGACTTTGGTGTTCCTTGGAACGGTGGTGGCGGCAGATGCGGAGCGGCCCTTTAAACATGCACGAATGCGCATTGATCGCAAGTTCAAAGGCGCGTTGCCGTCCGAGGTCGAGTTGTACGACGACGGTATGTGCGACGGTCCGAACATTGAAATCGGCCGACAGCTACTTGATGTACACATCGGGGCTGCCGTCTGAGAGTCTTCCGGCGCGGGTTGTACCCGCAGCCGTGCCGTCGAGTACGCGGATGAAGATCTCCACTTTTTAGACACATACCTCCACCGAAAGACAGCTACAGAAATCAGCGGTACTGTTCGGTTCAGCCCCGACGAGGCCGACGATACCGGTCTTGATACGAAGGGCGGCACACCGATGAAGGACGTTCGAGTCACAATCGTGAGCGAGGGACGGGAATACGGCGCGACGACTGACGCAAGTGGCCACTATTCGATTTCACGTATTCCGCCGGGAACCTACGAGATTCGGGCAGAACTCGCCGGATACGGAACCAACTGGACGGTAGATCAGATTGCGCTGGCCCCCAGGGGCTGTGCTGTAGCGGATGTCTTGATGAAGGTAGACCGTCGCGTGCAAGGAATAACTCGATCCGGCGATGGCCGTCCGCTAGCTGGCGTACTGGTTGAGCTAGTGCCGACAAACCCGAGTCCGAAGCGGTGGCTGAATCCCATCCTGATTGGTGAATCGGACGAGCATGGCGCTTATGTCATCGACGAGATTCCACCAGGCGAATACTTTTTGGGCATCAACATAAGAAAGACGCCGACAAAGGAGAACCCATATCCGGCGACATACTACCCGAACACACACGACGCAAAAGACGCGATCCCGGTCGCATTTATGGTAGGAGCGGGCGTCCGTTCCTTGGATTTGACCGCACCGGCGAGAATTCCAATCATAAGCGTTCGGGGGCGAATCACCGATGCTGACGGTCTTCCTCCGGAGAACCGGCCAGAAATTCGTATCCAGGAGCCGGGATTGTATGGCAGAATTCAAAACGAGCCGCTGAATGTTGATTCCCAGGGCCG
>JBBQUE010000285.1:0-5100 GCA_038212805.1 Bryobacterales bacterium
CTCTACCTGGATCACACCGGATCGTTCCACGCCGAATACACGCCCCAAGGTCCCACCGAAACCCACCTGGTCCAAACCCTGGCCGATTGCGCCTGGCGTCTCAACCGCGCCCGTGCCCTCGAAAACAACCTCCTCACGATAGGCCTCGCCTCCCAAGCCCACCGCCAAGACCAGGAGAACCACCACGAAATTCAGGACGCCCTGGCCACCGCCGCCGGCATCGAAGCCCGCACCCGCCAGCTCGCCATGCTATCCCTCCACGATTCCCGCCTCACCCGCCAATTCGATAAAACCCTAACCCTCCTCAAATCTCTCCAAGCCGAGCGCCAAGCCCAACGCCAAGTCGACCTGGAAATCGCCGCCCGCCTCCTGCAACACCATGAAACCGAGACCACTTCCGCCTACGACCCCACCCAGGATGGCTTCGTTTTTTCAACCCGGGAAATTGAAACCTACCTTTCCCGAAAAATCCGCCAATCCAAGGCCTTCCACGCCGGCCACACCCGCGCCGCATGATCCCCGAAGCGCGACGCTATCATGGAATCGTGTTAAAAGCCCTGATTTTTATTTACTGCTTCTCCGCACTTGCATCGGCGGAAGTTTATTCGTTGACGCTCAGGCAATCTGTTGACGCTGCGCTCAGACAAAATGCGGAATTGATGCTCGCCCGCCTGGATGAACAGCGCACCCGCGCCAGTATTCGTATCGCCAAGGATCCTTTCTCTCCCAAGGTGTACGCTGGGAGCGGACTGGCGTACACTTTGGGGTATCCAACTAGCATTGAAGGGTCCGCCCCCTCCGTCTTCCAGGCCAAAACCGAGATGTCGATTTTCAATCGGCCCAAGAGTTTCGAACTGGCTGCGGCACGCGAAAATGTCCGTGGGTCGGAGATCGATACCGCCAACAAAACAGACGACATAGCGTATCGGGTGGCTTCGTTATTTCTGGATGCGCGGCAATTGGAACGTGGCACTCAGTCGCTGCTGCATGAGGTGAAAGCCCTGCAGCAGGTGGCTGAGGTCGTACGTCTCCGGGTGGGCGAGGGGCAGGATCTTCCGGTTGCCGTCAAGCGAGCGGAATTGAATGTCGCCAGGGCCCGGCAGCGGCACCAGTCGGTCACATCTGATCTGGATTACTCGGAAGAGTCTCTCGCCGTCGTCCTGGGTTACCCCGCGGGCGACCGGGTGCAGCCCCAAGGGGAGGAGAATCAGTTGGACGGCGTTCCAGGTACGGAGCAGGCCTGCATCGATGAAGCCATTCGCGGCAGCAAAGAGATCCGCAAACTTGAGTCTCTGATGGTGGCGCGCGGGCTGGAACTGAGGGCTCAGAAAGCGCAGCGCCTTCCGCAGGTCGATTTGATAGGTCAGTACGCTTTGTTCGCCAAGTATAATTACGCTGACTTTTTTAGACGGTTTTCGCGGAACAATGCCCAGTTGGGAGTTTCCATCCGCGTCCCCCTTCTGATTGGATCGGCGACCGCCGGCTTGCAGTCCCAGGCCGAAGTGGATATTGCGAAGCTGCGCGCGCGTATGAACGACACCCGGAATCAGTTGACGCTGGAAACCCGTAAGACCTTTAACGACCTAAAGCGCGCCCAATCCGCCGAAGAGGTGGCGAAGCTGGATCTGGAACTCACGCGGGAACAGCTCAAAGTCTATTTAGATCAATTGGAAGAGGGTCGTATTACCCGCCAGGCCGTGGAAGAAGCAAGGCTGGCCGAGCAGGAAAAATGGCTGGCCTTTTACGATTCTCAGCACGCCGTCGAGAAAGCCAAACTCCTGCTGCTGAAGCAGACGGGCAACCTGCAGGCAGCCCTCAGGTAGGTCGGGGCATATCCACTTCCCGCGTTAGAATTAAAGAGAAAGTTATGATACGCATACTGGGCTACATGCTGTTCGCCGTCATCCTGATTACGCTGTTGCGCAGCGTAATCGGCCTGATGACCCGGGTGTTCGTGCAAGCTATGCGGGCCTCGGTGGCTCCCGGCCAAACCAGGCCTCCACCCGTAGCGGTGAATGGTGAACTAAGGAAAGACCCGGTCTGCGGTACCTACGTCGCCATGGCCGGTTCACCCTATAAGACCGTCGGGCAACAGACGTTCTACTTCTGCTCGCCTGAGTGCCGGGGAAAATTTCCCGTCAAAGCATAGTTACAATTGGCGAATCACCAGCGGCCCAAAAGCGGGGACCGCCATATCCTTTGCATCTCTCACATTGCAATAGGGATCCTTGCCGAAGCCATAGCGCAGTTCGGCCCCCGTGGGAAGCTTGCCTGAAACGTACAGCAACACCGTGCTGGCTTCTGCCGGATCGATTCTCGCTTTATAAATTGTGGGAATCAGGTTCCCCGCCGAATCGTGGATCGTGAAACCGGAGATGCGTCCTTCCGGCACCAGGCGCTCGTTCACATCGGTGAACTTCACTTTCACCGCGCCGTCTTCGAAAACCGCCGATACCGGTCGCGGGCCGGTTTTCAATTCCCCGAAATTGCGGACCCGCGGGAACAGATCGTGGCAGGCGCGATCCGCCAACCGGCGGCCCAGCCGCTTCAAGTCGGGAGTGCTGACGTGGATGGCGTCATCCAGCGATAGATCTACAGCCGTCACCATACCGGAGTGGCGGATTAACGATTCCGCGCGCCGCTGCGCTTCCTGGACCAGGTTCCAGTCCTTTACGTTCACGTTGCTGACGTGCCGCCCAATCTGCACGTAATAGAAAGGCAGATCGGGCTGGCCAGCGTCGCTCCGCAGGGCCTGGACGAACCCGATGAATTTCTTCTCAAACTCCGGCGCGGCCTTCTCGTTGGCGTCGGATTCGCCCTGGTACCACAGCACGCCCTTCACCTTCCCCCCGGCAGCGCGCAGGCGGCGGATCATCGATCCATAAAGCGAGTCGCCTTCCTGATCCTTCAGGGCCGGGCTCCACTGTTCCATGGACGTTCCGCCGTGCGCGCAGGGCAGCAAGCCCACCGGTACTCCGGTTCGTTTGAACATTTCCACGGCAAACGGCAGGCCGGGGCCCGCTCCCTTTCTCCGCTGCTGGGTATATCGCTGCAACTCGTCACCCGCCAGGCGCTCATACTCGCCCTTGGCATTGGCCCGCCAATGGACCCGGTCTTCCGCCCCCACTAAGGTATGCAGAGGCTCCTCGGCTACACCCCAGTGGTCCGCCATATCGAAGCTATGCACCATGGGGTCGGGCTGCTGGACGTCCACCAGATCGCCCACACCTTCCATATTCGATTGGCCGGCCAGCAGCCAGAGGTCGCCCACCAGGATATTTTCCACCGCCCCAAAGGGTGCTGACCCTGCCAGCCGGAGTTCAATTCTGTACGGGCCGCCGGTCGGAATGCGTTTCAGTTCGGCTGACCAGGCTTGTTTCTGAACCTGGCCGGCCGGAGCCCAGTCGAGATTCGTCACCACCCCGTTCTGGTTCAAAACCCGAACTTCAATGCGCTTGCCGTGAACCTTTTTCCCGGTTATCGTGCCTTCGAAGGAAACTTGGCCCCAGCCTTCCAGATTGCGCTGCAGAACCTGCTCATCCTTTGGTCCGTTGGTGATGCGCAACTCCTGTGCGCTCGCCGTTGCAATCGCCAGACACAGGAAAGGAACCGGCCCCAAGAACTTCATTAGCACTGAATTGTATCACCGTGTATTACTGGTCCAATTACTCGCGGTACTAATTTGTCTTCACTTGGGCGCGGCGTACTCCGCCCGCCAGATTTCCGGCGGCCTTCTGCCGGGCGGCGTCGCTAATCTTAATGTTATTTACGACTTGCGCGGCTCCCGCGGTGCGCGCCATGCGTGTGGCCGCGCCCTTGTGCTGAATTATGTTGGTAGCGCCTTCCCAGGTCACCACGCCGCCCTTTACGTGTACCGTGAAGCCATCCTTGCCGATCTTGGATTTCGCCAGCTTCGCCCGAATCACCCGTTCCACTTCAGCGTCACTCATGCGGGGATGATTGGTAGCGGCAGCCGCCGGACGGGGAGCCGTGGCTGGTGGCGTGCCCGCCATGCCAGCCGGGCAGAATAGAGACAGCAAAGCCAGTGAGGAGACGTACAACAGGTTCTTCATAAAATCTGTAGTGCGAATTACGCGATATAATTCGCACTATGCCTGAACAAAACATTGCGCGCCGCGCCTTTATCTCCAGTGCAACAGCTCTAACGGCGGCCTCGTACTCCCGCGTGCTGGGCGCCAATGATACCGTGCAACTCGGGGTGATTGGCCCGGGCGAGCGCGGCCGGTACGTGATGAGCCAGTTTCAGCTGAATCCCAAAGTACAGGTGGGGGCGGTCTGCGACGTGTATGCCGAGCAGATCGACAAGGCCAAACAGAAGGCGCCTAATGCGAAGACTTTCACCGATCACCGCAAGCTCCTTGAAATGAAGGAGCTGGACGCCGTTCTGATTGCCACTCCGGATCACTGGCACGCCCGCATAGCCATGGATGCCTTGAATGCCGGCAAGGACGTCTACGTCGAGAAGCCGCTAA
Source organism: Bryobacterales bacterium (assembly GCA_038212805.1). Taxonomy (GTDB): domain Bacteria; phylum Acidobacteriota; class Terriglobia; order Bryobacterales; family Bryobacteraceae; genus JANXQZ01. Next base: position 4,494 of record JBBQUE010000285.1, read on the forward strand.
CCCGTACCATCGCGGAAGGGCCGGAAATTGTGAAGGCTTGCCGGATCAACGATCGGGTTTGCCAGGTAGGCATGCAGCAGCGTTCGGGAATACACTACCTCCGGGCGAAGGCCGAGTATATGGATACCGGGAAACTGGGCAAGATCACCTTGGTGCGCACCTGGTGGCACGGGAACACTTATCACTTGCGCAAGGCTCCGGAATCGCTGCGGACCCAGCCTTCCAATTTGGATTGGGCGCACTTCCTGGGACCCGTCCGGTGGCGCGATTGGGATCCGCAACAGTATTGGAACTGGCGCGCCTATCTGGATTTCGGCGGTGGCCAGGTGACGGATTTGTTCACCCACTGGATCGACGTGGTGCACATGTTTATGGGACAGGACATTCCCAAAGGTGCTTCGGCGGCCGGCGGCGTGTTCGCTTATAAAGATGGACGGACGGCCCCCGATACCATCAACGTATTGCTGGAATACCCCACGGATTTCACCGCCACTTTTGAAGCTACCTTAGTGCCCGGGATCACCGGCGCGGCGATAGAGTTCTGCGGTACCGAAGGCCGGCTATGGATCGACCGAAGCCGTTATGAGTATTACCCTAAGGGCCGCAA
>JBBQUE010000286.1:0-5098 GCA_038212805.1 Bryobacterales bacterium
TCAGCCCAAAAAGCCACCCGAAAACCAGGAAATAAACTCGTTCACTTAAAACCCGTACCGTGCCCTGAGCTCGCGGCCCAAACAGCACATCCAGCCAATCGTGGTTGGTCCGCACTTCCATCGGCAGCCCCAGCCACGCAAAATCATCCCCAGAAAACCAAGTCTTCAGAGCCATGAAATGCACCGCCAGGCAAAACAGCATCGGCCCTAGCCAGATAGCCCAACGCCAACGCGCCCGCCCCTGGGGCATTATTTAACTTCGAACCCCACCGTGCTCACAATCACGCCTAGCTCGCGTAAATCCCCCGGGGTCGGCGCAATAAATTTATCCAGCGTGAAATCCACCGTTACCGCATCGGCCTGCAGCGCGTTCCCTGGCACCTCCCGCGAATACGTCTGGTCCCCCGCAGCCTTGAATTCCTCTGGTGCCAGATCCAACCCGTTCACCCGTGCCGTCATCTTGATAGGACCCACCTTCTGGAACACCGCATCCGGCAGCGCAAACTTCAACACCAGCCGGGCCCCATTCGCCGCCGCCCCCCGTGGCGGATGCAGCGTCACCGTAAACGCATGTGCTGTCCACCGCCAGGCCCCGTTCTCCACCGCATAAAACCCCTTGGTGAACTGCACTGCCGCCACCGGGTCACCCGCTTGGATCGTGCTGGCCAACGTCACTGGAGCGTCGGACAATTGCACCGGCTCCCGCTGCCGCTTCTTCTTGCACCCCGCCGCGCCCAGCGCCAAAACGGCACCCAACAGCAGCGCGATTTCTAATCTCCGCATCGTTCCACCTGCACCAGACAGCTATAAAACACCGGCCCGCCCCCTATGTCCGTCAACGCATCGGATGTCAACGCGTTCGCATTCTGTCCCCATCGTACCGACGGAGCCCGAACCACGCCCCCGCGCACCAGCCCGTCTACTTCCGCGTTCAACAGCAAGCTTCCCCGGTCGTTAAACACCCGCACCCGGTCGCCATCCTGAATCCCCCGGCTCTCCGCGTCCGCCCGCGCCATCCACAGCGCGGCGGTCTGCGCGTCCACTCCGGGCCGGTTCCCAAATGTCGAATTCATGCTGTCGTCGTTCTTCGATGAAATGAACTCCAACGGATACCGCGACCGCAGCTTCTCCGATCCTAAGCGCGATTCCTCAGGCGGCACATACTCCAGATCCGCCGCCCCGAACTCGCATTTGCCCGACGGCGTCCCAAACCCGCCCGTCGCAAACGGCAAAAACGGCTCACCTTCGGCTGAAACATTCAACCGCACCGAATGCTCCTTATCTAAGCGCTCCAGCGTGATCCCTTCCAAAAAGGGATGTCCCGACGCCAACAGCCCACGCATCATGTCGTCTTCGCTTTCCGCAAAGCAAGCGTCCGCGAAACCCATGCGCCCCGCCAGCAACCGGAACACTTCCACGTTGGTCTTCGTCTCCCCTGGAGCCGGCAGCGCCGGACGCGCCAATTGCACGTAATAGTGCCCATAGGCCCGATACAAATCCGTATGCTCCAGAAACGTCGTCGAAGGCAGAACGAAATCCGCCTGCAGCGCCGTGTCTGTCATGAATTGCTCCAGCACCACGGTGAACAGATCCGGACGTCGAAACCCCGCCATCACCTTATTCTGATGGGGCGCAATCGCCGCCGGATTGCTGTTGTAAACCACGAGCGTCTTCACCGGAGGATCCTGCAACTCCGTCAGCGCCTTCCCCAGCTCGGTCATGTTCACGATGCGCGCCACGCGCCCCAGCGCCGATTTCCGCTGCAGCTCCGGCATTTCCAGCGCGCCAATATTGAACCAGAACGCATGGCTGGTGCTGAGCTGCAACCCTCCGCCCACGTGTTTCCACGATCCCGTGAGCGCCGGTAACGCCGCCACCGCCCGCATAGCCGCACCGCCCCGCTCACTCCGCTGAATCCCATAATTCACCCGGATCACGGCCGGCCGCGTGGTCGCATACTCGCGCGCCAGCATCACCACATCTTCCTGTGCAATCCCCGTCAGCGCTGCCACCCGCTCCGGAGGATACTTCGCCGCCAGCGCCTTCAATTCCTCAAAGCCGTTCGTATACCGATCCACGTAATCGGCATCGTGCAACCCCTCGCGGACAATCACGTGGATCAGCCCCAATGCCAGCGCCAGATCGCTGCCCGGATAAATTGCGAAGTTCCGGTCCGCGACTTTCCCGGCCCGCGTCATCACCGGATCAATGGTGTAAAACTTCGCTCCGTTCCGCCGGGCCTCGGTCAGGAACGGCCACAGATGTACGTTCGTCCCCAGAATATTTGCGCCCCAGGCAATGATCAGCTTCGCATGCACGAACTGTTCCGGTTCGGTCCCATACCGCGACCCCAGCGTCCGTGTCATCGCCTCCATGCCTGTGGCCGAACAAATCGTCCGGTCCAGCCGGGTCGCCCCCAGCCTGTGGAAAAAGCGCCGGTCCATACCCTGCCCGTTCAGCAGGCCCATCGTGCCCGCGTAACTATAAGGAAGCACCGCCTCCGGACCAAACTCCGCTGCCGTCGCCTTCAGCCGCTCCGCGATGGTGTCTAGAGCTTCGTCCCAGCTCACGCGCACAAACTGCCCCGAACCCTTCGGCCCCACCCGCTTCCGCGGATACAGCAGCCGGTCTGGCGAATATTCGCGGTCAAGGTATTTCGCTACCTTTCCGCACAGGAATCCCCGCGTCACGGGATGATTGGGATCTCCACGCAACCGGCTCCCCTTTTCGTCATTTACGTTTACCAGCAACGCGCAACAATCCGGGCAATCCAGCGCGCAAACGGAGTGGCGGACTTCAGACATGACCGGATTATAGCAATGGCCTAGGTGTTACCATTCTGCTTAGAGAGGCTTACGTCATGCGGCTAATCGGTTTTCTGTTATTCACCTTCTCGCTGGCGCAAATGGCCCCAGCGCAAACCGGAACAACCTACAGTTCACGCGGTGGCTTCGGCAACGTACTTTACCCCGGAACTGGCCACGCCCCTAACGACGCGCCGCCCAGCTTTGCCCACAGCCTGGGTAGAAACATCGCCGGAGCCCCCATCTCTGCCCCACGTGTGAATCACCAGCATGGCAACGGCGGTGGCTTCGTCCCCTATCCGGTGATCGTGGGGGGCTTTGGCTACCCGGGTTATGGTTACGGCTACGATGCCCCGCAGCAGTCTCAGCCCCAGCCGCAACCGATTATCGTCACGAATCCGGCCCCGTCCGTGGTCATCAACCAGACTTTCGTCCAGGACCGCGCCCCCCAGTTCCAGCCCGATCCGGACCCGGGCCCGCAAGGCGGCATGCGAGTCTACGAAGGCCTCAAAACCGTCCCCCAAACATCCCGTTCCGATAAGCCGACGCTGTACCTGATCGCCTTCAAAGATCATCGTATTCTTCCCGCGTTGGGCTACTGGATGGAAGGCGAAAACCTGCACTATGTGACCACGGATCACACGCTCAATCAAGCCAGCCTCGATTTGATCGACAGAGCCATGTCCCAGCAACTCAACGACGAGCGGAACGTGGCATTCAAACTTCCCGCCGAACGCTAGCGCAGCGGGAAGTCGCGTTTGTGGACCCGGCGGAGGCGTTAGCCCCCTGCTCCAGCATAGTGGGAATGGGTTCTGATGCCGTTTCCTGGTTTAGAAGTCCGTAGGCTGGCCAATCGCTGCCCAGGCTTCCACTTCCGCGCCAATGCTTTTCAGCTTCTTGCGCATTTTATCCACTGCGTAGTTCCCCAAAACGAAGCGGAACGGCGGTCTTTCCGCCTCTACGATCTGAATAATGGCTTGCGCGGCCTTGGCCGGATCACCCGGCTGTTTGCCATCAAACTTTTGTAAAAACGAAGCGAATTTTCCACTGGTGCCGCGATAATCCTCGATCTGCTGCGCACCTTGCTCCAGGGAATTCCCGATAAATCCGGTACGAAAAGGGCCTGGAGATACGATGGTGACGCGGATTCCCAACGGCCGGACCTCGCTGGCCAGGGCTTCGGAAACTGCTTCGAGCGCCGCCTTTGCGCCTCCGTAAATCGAAAATCCCATCTCGTTTCCGAAAGCCGCAATGGCCGAGATGTTGACGATGTGGCCGCCCCGCTGCTTCCGCATTTCCGGCAGTACCGCCCGCATCATGTAAATGGGGCCCATCAGGTTCGTTTCCAAATTCCGGTGCATCTGTTCCGGGCTCAATTCTTCGAGCGCGCCCACCACGCCAAACCCGGCATTGTTCACCAATACATCAATTCGGGAAAACGAAGCCAACGCAGCGCTCACTGCCGCCTGAATCTGCCCGGGCTGGGTGACATCGAGAGGCACTGCCAGGGCCTTGCCAGGAAAGCGCGCCTCAAGGTCTTTCACGCGGGCCACGTCCCGGGCGGTTACAACAACCGCATCTCCATGATTCAGTACAGCTTCCGCCAGGGACCGGCCTAATCCAGCCGAGCACCCGGTGATCAGCCAGACGCGCTCTTTTCGGGTTTGTTCCATGTTTTTCCAGATGACACCCACGCGGACTGGCGCTACGAAGTACCGTCGCAAAAAGGAATTGCGCACAAACCCACAAAGGGAGTGTGCGCAATTTTTCGAAACTCGAACGAATGGAGAGAGTGGTTAGCTCTTTTTGTCCATCTTGTCCATCTTGTCCATTTTGTCGCCGGTCTTTTTGGCCTTCTTGCTTTTCTTGGCCTTCTTTTCGGTCTTCTTGGTGTCGTCCATCTTGTCCTGTGCGAACACGGCGGTGGCGCCGAGGATCAAGGAAAGGCCGAGCATGAGCGTCATGATGTTTTTCATTTTGAAAATCTCCCTTTTTCTATTACTGCGGTTACTGTCAAACCTAGAATTACATTCGAATATGAACGTAGCCTTAACGGGCAGTTAAAAGCGCTTCATTCAGGAAAGTGGGAGGGAATTAGTTAAGGAGGGAGGAACCACTTGGCATGGCCTCACGAACGACTATAACGCCTCGCGAGGCCAACACCGGAATTAAAAGCTAAGTTAGCTCTTCTTGTCCATTTTGTCCATCTTGTCGCCGGTCTTTTTGGCCTTCTTGCCTTTCTTGGCTTTCTTTTCGGTCTTCTTGGTGTCGTCCATCTTGTCCTGTGCGAACAC
>JBBQUE010000287.1:0-5090 GCA_038212805.1 Bryobacterales bacterium
ACACCTCCCGCAATTTGGAGTGCTGCGACTTCGGCCCACGAATCGGTCTGGCCTATCGAGCCTCTGATACCTGGGTGATCCGCGCCGGCTACGGCATGGTGATCTTCGAACAGTCCGGAATCACAACCCCGTTCACTATCCCCCAGTTCCCCTTCGTTCAAACCGTTGGCCAGCAGTCGCCGGATAACGTCAACCCGGCGTTTCTGCTGGCCAACGGCCCCACGGTGCAAGCCACCGCTCCCAACCCCAACTCCGGTCTGGGCCAGGGAGTCTTCGGCGTTGATCGCGGCAACGGATCCGGCTACTCGCAGCAGTGGAACTTCACTGTCCAAAAGACGCTGGGCCGAAATTGGAATATCGAAGCGCTGTACCTGGGCTCGAAGAACACGCGCCTGGGCATTCCCGACGCGAACATCAATCAACTACCGGCGCAGTATTTGTCCATGGGGCCGGCTCTGCTGACGCGCGTGCCCAACCCCAACTTCGGACAGATCCCGGCCTCGTCCTCGCTTGGCGGCGCCACCATCGCCCAGCAACTCCTAATACGCCAGTTTCCGCGCTTCACCACGGTCGCGCTGTTTCGCGATAACGTGGGCAATTCGTCCTACGAAGCTGCCGCTCTCAAACTTGAAAAACGCCTCTCGCGTGGGCTTACGGTGAACGCCGCCTTTACATTCTCAAAGCTGATTGACGACGCCTCCAGCGTCTTCTCGCAGACCATCTTCACTGGGCCAGTGCTCAACAGCACCGGGGCCGCCGACGCCTTCAACCGCCACCTGGAAAAGGACGTCTCCAGCGGCGACATCCCCCGCGTATTCGCGCTCGGTTGGGTGTATGAGATCCCGCGGGTCTGGAAGCTTTCAGGCTGGCAAATCGCGGGCCTGGTGCGCGTGCAGGTGGGCGACGCCGTCCCGGTTACGCAGGCCACCAACAACAATTCCAGCCTCGGCTACGCGGTGCAAAGGCCCAACCGAAGCGCGAACCCGAACGGCTATGCAACGCGCACCGTTGCCCGCTACTTCAACACCGCCGCGTTTGCCGGCGTGCCGCAATTTGTGATCGGCAATAGCTCCCGGAATCCTGTGCGTGGCCCGGGCCTGCAGAACGCCGACCTGATGCTGGGCAAGACTTTCCACATCACCGAGCGGGTCCATCTAGAATTCCGAGCGGAGGTTTTCAATGTCTCGAACACCCCGCCCCTGAACGAGCCCAGCGGTATCTTCGGCAGCCCCGCGTTCGGTTCCATTACCAGCGCCGGAAACCCGCGCGTCTTTGAATTTGTGGGTAAAATGCGTTTTTAGGAAACCTGATGCAGATACGACTTTGTCTTGCTACCGCTGCCCTGGCCAAGATGCCCCGCGCCACTTGTCACGCCGTACCAAGGCGTCTGGCTTCGCGAGATTCTGAAACTGGCCGGCGTTCCACAAGGCAGTGCATTGAGAGGCAACGCGCTGGCAGGCTACGTTCTGGCCGAGGCGCGGGATATGGCTGCCAGGTAGTGTTCTCGCTGGCCGTAACTAGACCCCTCCTTCATCAATAATGAAATCCTGCTGGCAAATACCGCCGATGGGACACCCCCCAGGGCCGTTTCAAATTGGTGGCACCCCACGATAAGCCGGTCGCACGGTCCGTCCGAATGCTGACTAAGCTAGAGGGGGTGCAACTCAGAACGTGAAAGTCCAAAACCGCCTGGCCGAAATACGCAAAGCCCGCGCTATCCCAGCCGCCGAACTCGCGCGGCGCGTGGCGGTGAGCCGCCAGACCATTTACGCTATCGAAGCCGGAACCTACGTCCCGAATACCGAGGTCGCGTTGCACTTGGCGCGCGAGTTGCAGGTTACCGTGGACGAGTTGTTCTCTCTGCCCCCGGTCCCCGCGCCCACGCCACAATCCCTGGCGGTACAGGTCTTGAGTTCAACACCAACGCGCCTAGGTCAGCCCGTGCGGCTCTGCCAGGTTGGATCTGAGTGGGTAGCCGTACCGGCCAACGCCACGCCTTACTACTTGCCGCAGGCTGACGCCGTGATGGGACGCGCTGGCGCGACAGTGATCTTTAAAGACGAGACTCCGGCCCATAGCCTGGTGTTGGCAGGCTGCGACCCCGCCACCAGCCTGCTCACCCACATGGTGCAACAGATCAGCGGAGTAGAGGTGGTCTCCGCCGCCGCTTCCAGCCGCCTCGCCCTTGCCTGGCTGAAGCAGGGCAAGGTCCACATCGCTGGATCGCACCTGGAAGATGCCAGGACGGGCGAATTCAACCTGCCTTATCTCAGCAAGGAATTCCCGAACGAAGAAATGGTTGTCATTACGTTTGCCCGCTGGGAGGAAGGCCTGATCACCCTGCCCGGCAACTCTAAGTCGATCCACAAAATCGAAGACCTCGGCCGGAAATCCGTGCGCTTCGTCAACCGTGAGCCAGGGTCCGGAAGCCGCGCCCTACTCGACAAACTCATCAAGCGATCCGGTCTCACCCCAGCTCAAATTCACGGCTATGACCGCGTGGCCTTTGGACACCTGGCCGCCGCCTACCACGGGGCCTCTGGGGACGCTGACGTCTGCCTGGCCACGCGCTCCGCGGCCCAAGCCTTTGGCTTGGATTTCACGCCGCTTCACAGTGAACGTTACGACCTGGTGATGCGCAAGGAAACCGCCAGCCTGCCTATGGTCCAAGCATTCCTCGATGTGCTCCAGCGCGCCACGCTGCGCCGTAAGCTGGAAATCCTGGCAGGTTATGACACCGCGCAGACCGGTGCCCTGGTCTCGTGAGGGCACTTGAATTACCCGCCGATCTGTTAACCGCAGCCACGCAGATCTATGCCCTCGAAGTGGCGACAGAGACGGCGAAGCTTCTTGCATTGGAACTGTTTCGACAGGAAACAGTTTCCATCAGCCGGGCCCCTGAACTCTGCCAGACGCCGCTCCCTGTCTTCATGGACTTCGTAGCCGAGCATGGTGTGTCCCCTCTCAATTACGGACTGGAACATGAAGATAGGCATCCCGCATTCTTTCCTGCTCATGCCGGAAAATCGCGTCTTTGATGGCCATCCGTATGAACTCAGCACGTTGGCGTTTTGCCGCGGGAGCGATCCGGTCGATTGCCGTTAAGGTTGATTGCTCAAGCTGAACCAAGATCTGTGGCATGTACCCAGAGTATACAGCCCATCCATATTGAGGAGGCATGACATGGCGTTTCCCCTAGGGCTTGAACGTGACATCTATCTTAATTGCGACATCGAAGTGCGCCGTCGCGACAATAGGACCTTCAACTTTGACCGAACAGCCGCCGTGATATTCGTGATGGCACCAGGGGAGATCGCGAGAAAACATGATGAAACTATGTGATCAATCTAAGTACCTGTTATTAGCGCCCGCCTATGTTCTTCTCGGCTTAAGCATCGCGGCGCAGCGTCAAGCCCAGGCGGACGAAAAGCCAGTCATGCTCATGAACCGGATCGGACCGTCCGCGTCCGATCTCTACATGGCCAACGCCGATGGAACCAGGGAGCACAAACCTTTGGCCGCTCCAGGATTCGACTATCACGCTTCCTATTCCGCTGACGGTAAGTGGATTGTGTTTACTTCCGAGCGCAATGGTCTTGGTCAAGCGGATATTTATCGCGTTCGTCCGGATGGCACGGAATTGGAAAGATTGACGGATAGCCCAGCATTAGACGATCAAGCCGCGCTATCACCCGATGCTAGCATGGTCGCCTTCGTCTCCACGCGCGATACACATAAGGGTAACATCTGGATTCTCGATCTGAAGACCAGGAAGTTGAACAATCTAACCGGACAGCCAGGGATTCAGGGAGATCCAGCCAAGCCCGGGGGCTTCTTCCGCCCATCCTGGTCGCCGGATGGTAAATGGATCGCATTTTCCTCCGATCGCAACACGGAGTGGAAAGAGCACGGCAACGGCTCCGGTTGGGAACATGTCCAGGAACTCGGCATTTACGTTGTCCGGCCGGACGGCGCCGGACTCCACCGCATTTCGCAGCCAGGCATCTGCGCGGGGGCGCCAAAATGGTCGCCAGACGGAAAGCGGGTTATTTTTTATGAAATTCCGGTTGAGGAAACTTGGGCGGCGCGCCGGCCTAACCTGGCCGCCTCCGCGACCTCGCGGATTGTCTCGGTGGACATAGCGACAGGCGAGAGAACGGAGCATACCACCGGGTCGGGTCTGAAGCTGATTCCACAATTTCTGACACCGGAAAAGATTGGCTACCTTGCCAAAGCGGGACCGAAGGCGGGACTCAACTATACCGGGAGTGCAACAACCGTCAAGGGCAAGATGCGCTCCCCCGCGTGGTCGCCCGATGGAAGCAAGGTGATCTATGAGAAGGTGGATTTCGCTCCCCGGCCGCAAAACCAGTTGCTCTATAGCTGGGACCCAAAGTATGAATACCGGTATACCGACGTCTTCCCGAACTTCTCGAAAGACGGCAAACTAGTGGTCACGGATAAGGATGGGGATTCCTCAATTGCGATCATGGACTCCGACGGATCGAACAAGCAACGCGTGTTTCCCGCCGCGGGGCGGGCCGTCGCCTTTGCGCCCAGTTGGTCGCCCGACGGTCAGTGGATTGCTTTCGGGTTCGGCGGATTTCTTCAGTCCCGCAAGAACAATCTGGCGAAAATCATGATGATGCGGAGGGACGGAACCGGGGCGCAAGATCTGACGGAAGGGGAGCCTAACTCTGGGTTCCCTAGCTGGGCACCCGATGGCAAGCGCATTGTCTACCGCGTCTGGGGAGGGAAGGATTCGGGGTTGCGCATCCTCAATCTGGAGGATCAGTCCGTGAAAGTGCTGACCACCGAATACGATAACATTCCGTTCTGGTCGCCGGACGGTTCGCTGATTGCTTTCACCCGGAAACACCAGGGTAATAACTTCGATATCTTCACGATCCGTCCCGATGGCTGCGGTCTACGCCAGCTGACTACGTCGCCTGCCAATGATGCGCACGCGTTTTGGACCGACGATAGCAAATACTTGATGTGGAGCAGTGGGATCTATGGATTTAAGGACGAGGCGGCTTTATACAACAACACCTTTCAGCCCTACGGATCTATCTTCATTATGAAGACAG
>JBBQUE010000288.1:0-5079 GCA_038212805.1 Bryobacterales bacterium
TGGATATTCGTATCGAGGCGGCGGATGATCACGGTGACGGCAGGAACCAGCGCCCCGTGCGGATCGGCCGCGATCCCGGTAACTGTGGCCAGGTCGCTCTGGCCGAACAGCACTAGCGACAGAGTTACGAAAGCGAGCGCCGCTCGACAGATCATCGTGGACCGCCTTGGGTAAGATTCTATCAGGACGCTTAGGCTGGCGCCGGGCGGCGTAGGTATGCGGGTACCAAAAGCCTGTAACGAAATGACCGATCCGCTTTCAGGAGACCGCAGTTCGAACGGGCCGAGAAGACCTCCGCCCGCACAACACGCGATTATCGTTCCTTAAAGAGCAACGAAAAGAGGTAATCGTGCGCAATCTGCTCGTTTTGGATGACATTCCAGCTTGCGAACGCATTTGCGACCAGGCGAAGGTCCAGTTCGACATCAGTGGCTGAAAAACTACTGGACAGGTCATAATCGGCCTGGTGGCGCTTTTGCTGTATCTGGCAAAAGGCATTCGCTACCGAGTAAAGGTGGAATTCCGGTGAACCTCCGGTGGCGTTTTTGTGTTTCGCGACGCGACTGCTTGATGCGTCGGCCATGCGCTTATGCTCGAATACACGCGCCAGCGCGAACCGTTGTTCGGACCTTGTCCAGTTTTGGCATGCGTCTTCAATCAGAAAATGGAAGATCGCGTAATAGGCTGTTGAAACTGCTCTCTTCAAGTTGGCCTGGGTTTCGGGGCTTACCTGATAGAGAGCCAGAGCCGAGTCGAACAGCTCTTGTGAAAAAGGCATTACCTAATCCCAATCGAGGTCTCGAAGCTTTTGCTGTTCTGAAACGCTCCTGAAATCGAAGTACGCGCGTAGTCCGTATTCGTCGGTCCCGACCTGGTTCATCAGTGTGATGGTGAGGCGCTGCGCAAGCGGTAGAAGAAGGTCTACAGGTGCGAACTCGTCCCGCACAAGGACCCGAAAAAAAATAGCGGGGGCATCCGTGGAATCTTCTCCGAATGACGTACGAATGTGCGCAATCCGCGAGGAAAAATCCTGCGCAACTTGGAGAACGGCGGAATTCATTGCGTCCTGATTTGCCACAGTCAACTTTGTAAGTGTCATCCATCCCCCTCCGTTTGAGTATAGCCACCTGGGAAGTATGGTGGACCAGATGATCTCCACGAAGGTTTTGATTACATCCAAAGATCCGCGAGCGGCTTGCCCTTCACTAACTCACGGGGCTGGTTGAGGTGATTGCGAATCTCCATATCCGGATCGATTCCGAGCGCATAGTAAACCGTCGCTAACAGATCGTTCGGATGCACGGGCTTTTCCTTGGGGGATGACGCGGTGGCATCGGACTCGCCGTACTGCATGGCACGCGCGATACCCGCGCCCGCAATTACGGCGCTATAGCAATACGGCCAGTGATCCCGGCCATCCGGCGAATTGGAATTCCCCGATGTGGAAACACCCAGGCGCGGGCTGCGGCCGAATTCGCCCACCGCCACCACGATGGTTTCCTTCAGCATGCCCCGCTGATCCATGTCGTCCAGCAGGGCCGACAAGCCACGGTCCAGCTTCGGGCAATGGAGATTTTTCAACGGGCCGAAATTGGACGCGTGCGTATCCCAGGAAGTGGTTTCCGGATCGCCATTCGCGACCGAAGGCCAGTTCACCTGCACGAACTTAGTTCCCGCCTCAATCAGCCGCCGCGCCATCAACAGGCTCTGGCCGAAGGTATGCTTGCCATAACGCTCCCGCACGGCGGCCGTTTCCTTTTCCAGGTCCATGGCATCGCGCGCCTTGCCCGAAAGCACCAGGTCGTAAGCTTTGCCGTAGTATTCATCCACGGCATAATCGCTCAGCGCTTTTTCCAGCTCCGGCATGGATCCGTTGACGCCCTTCAAAAGCTCGAACCGGTCTTTGAGACGCTCTGGCGGAATCTCCTTGCGCAGCGACAGATCCTCCAGCTTGATGGGCTTGGCCGGATCCTGATACATGCGGTAAGGATCGTAGGCTTTGCCGAGAAAGCCCGCCGACCCACCCTTGCCTATGATGCCCGATTCCTGCAGGGGGCGGGGCAACTCCACAAACGGGAGCACGGGATCTTTGGAAGGTTTTAGCTTCGATACTTGACTACCCGCCGTGGGGAAGTCCGCGGGCGAGGGCGGTTCCAACTGCCCGGACGGCGAAACCTTGTCCGGCGGATAACCGGTGAGCATTTGATAGATGGCCGCCGTGTGGTTGAACAGGCCGCTGGGCGTATAGCTCATGCTGCGGATCAGCGTGGCCTTGTCCAGATGCTGCGCCATCATGGGCATGTGTTCGCCGATCATTGTCCCGGGGATTTTGGTTTTGATCGGCTTGAATTCGCCCCGGACGTTGGCAGGCGCATTGGGCTTGGGGTCCCAGATGTCGATGTGCGACGGCCCACCTTGCAGGAACACCATGATGACGCTTTTAGCCGAGCCAAAGCCGCGTGCCCCCATGTATTTCCCCGCGATGGCCTCTGCATTGGCTTTGTCGCGCCAGAGGAAAAAGTGCGGCAGGCTCAGCCCCATCAGGCCAATGGAGCCGATACGCATCAGTTCGCGGCGGGTGGGTCCATCACAGGTATAAGCCTGGCGTCCTGGAATGTTCAGCATGTCAATTGGCCTCCGTTTAGTAGTTGTACAGAAATCCCTTGCTGTTCAGCAGGGCCCACAGTAGATCCTGGGATCGCGTGGCACGCGCGCCGCCGCTCAGATACTTCACGCCGCGCTCAGTTTCTTCCGCGGTGGGGACGCGGCTCAGCGACGCAAGGTAGAGTTCCTCGACGATGGCGGCATCGCTCCGGCCACTCAGCACGGCCTTGGCGATGCGCCCTTTCGGATCCGCCACCGCGTCCGAAATGGTCCGGCCGTTCACCAGGTTCAGGGCCTGGGGAAGACTGAAATCCGCGCGCCGTTCACACTCGCAGGCGGATTCGCGGCCGGGCCGCCCGAACACGTCCAGGAAACCTTCCTGGCCGACATGTGGATCCACTACCTGCGATGCGTTGGTATCTTCGGGAACCTCGGGGAAATTCGGACGTGCACCGGCCGCGGCGGACACGGCATCCATGAGCTGCTCCGCCGTCAACCGGCGCGGCATGGCGTGTGAGAAATTGTCGCGGTCTTTCTCGTTCCACTGGTTAGTGGCGATGGCTGTTTGATAAACGCGCGAGTTGACGATGGTCCGCATCAGGTGGCGCAGATCGAAATTATTACTGACCACTTCTTGCGTCAGCGCTTCCAAGAGGGCCGGATTCGCGGGCGGATTCGAAGCGCGGATGTCATCCACGGGATCGATGATGCCCTTGCCCAGGAAATAACTCCAGACGCGATTCGCGATGGCTTTTGCGAAGAACGGATTGTCCTTGGAGGTAAGCCACTGGGCCATGGCTTCGCGGCGGCGCTGATCGTCGGGAACGGGAATCGCGCCTACGGATGCGACCAGGAACTCCGGCTTGACGACGTGGCCATCCTTGGGGTGCTTCATGTCGAAGTCGGACCGTTGATCGAAGATGATCTCTTCGCCCACTTCAAAGCCCGCGCGCAAGCCTACGGCGGAAAAGAAGGCTGCCATCTGGTAATACTGATTCTGGGTCCAGCGCTCAAATGGATGATCGTGGCATTGCGCGCAGACCATGCGCACGCCCAGGAAAACCTGCGTGGTCTTCTCCATGGTGGGCTTGGCTTCGCGGGTGACGCGGTAGAAGTTGGCGGCGGGGTCGTCATACGAACTGCCGCGCGACGTCAACATCTCGTGCACCATTTTGTCGTAGGGCTTGTTGGTGGCAATGGAATCGCGGATCCACTGCTGAAATGCGTATACCCCTTTATCGCCCAGATATTTGCGGCTGGATTGCAGCAGGTCGCCCCATTTCACAGTCCAATGATCCACGTAGGCCGGGCTGGCCAGCAATTTATCGATCACCTTGGCGCGCTTCACCAGGCTTGTGGCCGGGTCCGCGACGAACGCCTTCACCGCTTCCGGCGTGGGCAGCAACCCAGTAAGGTCCAGCGATACACGGCGCAGGAACGTGGCATCGTCCACCACCGGCGACGGTTGAATTTTCAACTGCTGCAGCTTGGCGTCGATTTTCTGATCGATGTAGTTATACTCGGGCGGATTGTTCCAAACGAAGCCGGGCTTCGGGTTCAGAATCGTCACGGGAACCGTTGTCAATTTGCCTTGGTACCGAACCAGCAATGTTGCCTCGCCCACCCGTTCCCCACTCACCGTGGCCTTGCCATCCACCTTCGCCACGTCGGGAATGTTCGATTCGAGAGTGGCTTCGCGGGTGACGTCGCGGACGCCGCCATCCACGAATGTTGCGGTAATTTTGGCGGTGGCGGTTTCGCCCGGCTTGGCCATGAAGATCTGCTTCGGCTCTACTTGTACGCTGGCCACCAGATCCTTCGCCGGATCTCCAAACGGCACGCCTTGGGCGATCCACGAATAGATGATCTTGTAGTAGTCCGAATCCTTCTCGAACCGCAGCCCGCCGCCGTGCGCCACCTGCTGGGTGGGCTTGGTAAGCATCAGGCTTTTGTCCGGATCGGCACGGTTAAACCGGCGGCCAGACAGATCGTACAACAGCGCCTCATAATCGAAGCGCGGATCGTACCCCCGCAGCGAGAGCTTGAATCCGTTCTTGCCCTTAGCCGCGCCATGGCAGGGCCCCGACGTGCAGCTGGCCTTGTTCATGATGGGCGCGACGTCACGCAGAAACGTGACTCGATCTTCCGCCGCCATCAGGGCCGCGGCCAGACTACCGGTTAGAAACAGTTTCAGCAACATGCGCGGAATCAACCTCTTTCACCTCGACCGTGATCGGCCGGGACACAATATCTTCTTGCATTCCACCCAGCATCAGTTTGCTGGAAATATACAAATCGTAGGTCGCGGGCTTGGTCAGTTTCGTGGTGGTGATGATGAAGGTGCCCGTTACGTTGCCTTCGCCATCGGGCTTGGAATCGATGATGCGGATATCCGCCGCTCCCACCATGTCGGCGCTGACGCCCTTCGGGAAGCTCATCCCCGGTTCCCGCCCGGTCCACTTCCAGCGGAACTTG
>JBBQUE010000289.1:0-5073 GCA_038212805.1 Bryobacterales bacterium
CGACGAATTGGATTCCGGTCATGGCTGTCTCTGTTCGCCCACCAGATGGCGGCTTTCGAGAGTTATGGAATCACGGCTTCCAGAGGTGTGGTGCGCTCGCTTTCGTTGCCAGTTTGATCCATGGAACTTACGGCGTACCGGTAGCGGGTTCCGGGCATAACCTTGCGGTCGGTATAGTTCGGGGCTTCCACCAAATCCGCGATGCGTTCAAACGGTCGGCTTCCTAGAGCGCGATAGATGCGATAGCCGCGGAAGTCCGTTTCGGTGTTGCGCTCCCACGTCAGTTCGATGGAGTCTACACCCGCGGTGGCGGTAAACCCGGCAGGGACCGCGGGGGCGAAGGTGTCGATGTAGGTGATGGCCGCCGGGCCCGCGGGTTCGCTCACAGTTGCGGCGTCCACCGTCTCCACATAGTACTGATATTTTTTGCCATAGACCGCCGTGTTGTCCAGGTATTCGGATGCCGCGGGCGTTGCGATGGGCAGCGGTTGGGGCTCGGCTTCACTGGCGCGAAACACGCGGAATCCGGCTGCATTCCCGGGGGCATTCCATGTCACGCGCACACCATTGGGGGATCCGGCGGCCACCAGGTTTGTGGGTTGGCTGAGCGGCTTCTCCACATGCAGGGTGACCCGGTTCGACCACTCGGAGACCCGGTTCTTCCTGTTCGCCAGTCGAACCGCGACGATCACATCCTGGCCGACGAACTTGTCGACCTTAACCATCACCTGGACCAGCCCCAACTTTTCGGGCGGCTTGACCTCGATCCGGGTTGCGCTTTCGGCCCAAGTCGCAGCGTTGAATAGCCCAGCGGACGGGCCCACCCGCAGGTCCACGCCGCTGACCGATTTCACCACCAGGCCTTCCGTGGTGAGAGGCGGCACGGTGAACGTGACGTCCAGCTTATCGCCGCGCTCGACCACACCCAAGTTATTGACAGGCTTCGAGATATTGAGCGCAGGGTACTGCGGTTCCCCCACATAGCCGCAGCCAGCCAGCAGCAACATCAAGCACAAGGCGGCGGGTGTTCTTTGCACTTTTAAAGAATATACCGGCTGAGATCCTGATCCTTCACGATTTCGGCCAGCTGCTTGCGGACGTACAGCGCGTCGATCTTTACGTTCTTCTTTTTCAGATCCGGACCGGCGAAGGAAATTTCCTCCAACAGCTTTTCCATGATGGTGTGCAGGCGGCGTGCTCCAATGTTCTCCGCCATCTCGTTAACGCGCGTGGCATAGCCGGCGATTTCCTTGATGGCGTCCTCACTGAAGTTCAGCTTGATGCCTTCGGTTTCCAGCAGCGCGGTGTATTGCTTGATGAGCGCGTTCTTGGGTTCGGTCAGGATGCGGATGAAGTCGGCTTCGGTGAGCGACTTAAGCTCCACGCGGATGGGGAAGCGGCCCTGCAGTTCCGGGATCAGGTCGCTGGGTTTCGAGACGTGAAACGCCCCGGCCGCCACGAACAGAATATGATCCGTGCGAACGAAGCCATGCCGGGTATTTACGGTGGTGCCTTCGACGATGGGCAGGATGTCGCGCTGTACGCCTTCGCGGCTGACGTCGGGTCCGTGGCCGCCTTCGCGTCCTGCGATCTTGTCGATCTCGTCCAGGAAAATAATCCCGCCGCGCTCCACGCGTTCCAGGGCCAGGCGGGTGACCTGTTCCATGTCGATCAACTTCTGCTCTTCTTCCTGGATCAGGTAGTCGATGGCCTCCGCCACGCGCATTTTGCGTTTCTTGGTACGCTGGCCGAAGAGGCCGGGCAGGACATCCTTCAGGTTGATGTCCATTTCGTCGAGTCCGCTGTTGCTGGTGAACTCAAACGTGGGGCCGCGTTCCTTGACGTCGATCTCCACCATGCGCTCGTCCAGTTTGCCGGCGCGCAGTTTGTCGCGCAGCTTTTCGCGGGTGCGGTCGGACGATTCGGTGGCTTCGGCGGGCGGCGGCATCAACAGATCCAGCAGGCGCTCTTCGGCGTTCTTTTCCGCACGGTCCGCGACTTCTTCCAGGCGCTGCTCGCGAATCATGTCGATCGCGATATCCACCAGGTCGCGGATCATGGATTCCACGTCCCGGCCGACGTACCCGACCTCGGTGAACTTGCTGGCTTCGACTTTCAGGAAAGGCGAATTCGCCAGCTTCGCCAGGCGCCGCGCGATCTCGGTCTTGCCGACACCCGTGGGCCCAATCATGAGGATGTTCTTGGGCATCACCTCTTCGGCCATTTCCGGTTCCAGCTTCTGGCGCCGGATGCGGTTGCGCAGCGCGATGGCTACGGCCCGCTTGGCGTCGGCTTGGCCCACGACGTATTTGTCCAGTTCCTGGACGATCTCGCGGGGGGTTAGTTCGTCGAGCATGGGTTCATCATCGCTCGCATGAGTAGGCAGATAGATCACCAACTAGAGCTCCTCGAAGGTGAACGATTGATTGGTGTAAATACAAATTTTGCCAGCGATTGCCATGGATTTTTCGACGATTTCCCTGGCTCCCAGTTTAGTATTTTCCATCAGCGCCGTGGCCGCGGCCGTGGCGAAGGCTCCGCCTGAGCCAATGGCGGAGATTTCGTTATCCGGTTCGATCACATCGCCGTTGCCGCTGAGAATATAGATATTGGCGGTGTCGGCCACCAGCAGCAAGGCCTCCAGGTGCCGCAGCGCGCGATCCATACGCCATTCCTTGGCCATTTCCACTACACTGCGGGCCAGATTGCCGTTGAACTGTTCCAGCTTGGCTTCAAAGCGCGAAAAGAGCGCGAACGCGTCGGCGGTGGAGCCTGCAAAACCGGCGATCACCTTGCCGTTGTAGAGCCTGCGGAGCTTCTTGGCCGTTCCCTTCAGCACTTCCTGGCCCAGCGTAACTTGGCCATCGCCTGCCATAACGACCTTGCCTGCGCGACGTACGCAGAGGATCGTTGTTGAACGGATCTTTTGTTTCATGTCTGTTTCACCCTTAGTGTAGCGTGCCGATAAATTTGTGCCTCAGGCGATCCGGTACACTATCGAATACAGCAGTGGTGATTGAACCTACAACCCCTCAGGAGCTTGCGCAGGCTCTGGCCAGTTCCTACGCGGATGGCAAACGCATCCGTTTGACTGGGCATGGCACGAAGGCCGGCATGGGCGGGCCAGTGACTGAATCGGACGTTACTATCTCCACGCAACGGCTGAATCGGGTGCTGCAATACGAACCGCGTGATCTTACCGTGAGCGTGGAGGCGGGAGCTTCGTTTTCGGAATTGACGACGTTGCTGGCGCAGCACCGGCAGATGCTTCCGCTTGACCCGCCGTTTGGCCCGGACGCCACGGTGGGCGGTGTGCTGGCGTCGAATCAAAGCGGGCCCCGGCGGCGGCTATACGGGACGGCGCGCGACATGGTCATCGGCATGACGTTGGCCACGCTTGAAGGCAAGTTGGTGAAGACCGGCGGCATGGTGGTGAAAAACGTCGCTGGCCTGGACATAGGCAAGCTGATGGTGGGTTCGTTCGGGACGCTGGCGGCCATGGCCGTGGTGAATTTCAAGGTTGCGCCGATTCCTCCGGCCACGCGTTCGTTCGTGCGGCGCTTCAAATCGGCTGGAGAAGCCATGGCGGCGCGGGATTATTTGATCCGCGGGGTGCTGCAGCCAGCTGCGATCGACGTGGAAAAAAGCGCGGATGGCTATCGCTTGCTGGTGCAGGCTGGGGGCAACGCCGCCGTGCTGGACCGGTATTCGCGGGAGTTCAGCGGAGCGGAAGTTCTGGAAGGGGAAGCGGAAGAGGCTTTGTGGCGCGGCGTTCGTGAGTTCACGCCGGAGTTTCTGAAGCGTTGTCCGGAAGGCGCGGTGGTCCGAATTTCCTGTTCCCTTACCCAGATGGCGGCGGTTCTGGATGCGCTGCCCGGTCCGGCGATCGCCCGCGCTGGATCCGGAGTTGTTTACGGTTGTTTCGAGCGCGCCGGGGATGCGGCGGGGCGCGAGCTGATTGAATTTGCGCCGCAGGCCTTTCGTGAAAACAACGAGCTATGGGCTGCGCCGGGTGATGATTTCGCAACTATGCAACGCGTGAAGGGCATGCTGGACCCGCGGGGGCTGCTGAATCGCGGAAGGTTGTTTGGACGGATCTAATGGCAGTGCCTGACCTGAAAAATTTCGATAAACCACAAACGGTTGACCTGGATAAGTGCGTACACTGCGGGCTGTGCCTGAACGCGTGCCCTACTTACCGGGAACTGGGGCTGGAGGCGGATTCGCCGCGCGGCCGCATCTATCAAATGGTGCAGGTTTCCACCGGTGCGGCGCAGATTGACGACTCCTACCGGGAGCACCTGGATCTCTGCCTGGCCTGCCGCGGGTGTGAAAGCGCGTGCCCTTCCGGGGTGAACTACGGACGGTTGATCGAAGTGGCGCGCGCCGAGATTGAAAATCAAACCCATCGGCCCTGGTACGTGCGTTTTGTACGGGATTTGGTGTTCCGGCGGTTGTTGCCTTCGCGTCTGAATCTGCGGATTGTAGGGCGGATGTTATGGCTCTATCAGGTGACGGGCGTGCAGGCCCTGGTGCGCGGCTCTGGATTGTTGAAGTTGATGGGCAGGATGGGCGAGCTGGAAGGCCTGTCGCCTGCGATTGAGACTCCCTTCTTCTTCGATCAGTATGGGAAGGTGCTGGCGGCCGAAGGTGAGGCGCGCCGGTACCGGGTGGCGTTCCTGGGCGGGTGCATCGCCAACGTCAGCTTCGTCCGATTAAACGAAGCCACCGTGCGCGTTTTGCGCAAAAACGGGTGCGAGGTTTCGATCCCCGGGGATCAGACATGCTGCGGGGCTTTGAGCGTCCACGCAGGGCTGCGCGATCAGGCCCGGATCCAGGCGCGGAAGAATATCGATGTGCTGTTAGCTGGTGGATATGACGCCATTATTACGAACGCCGCGGGTTGCGGATCCACGCTGAAGGAATACCACGAACTGTTCGAGCACGATCCCGAATACGCCCAAAAGTCGCGCCAGTTCTCCGGGTTGATCAAAGACGTGACGGAGTTCCTGGCCGGGATTGAGCTGAATCCGGACATGGGCGAGGTCAACCAGACCGTGACCTATCAAGATT
>JBBQUE010000290.1:0-5067 GCA_038212805.1 Bryobacterales bacterium
GCATGAAGTGGAAGACAATCGGGAGTCCAAAGGCGGCCCTAGGGAACCACGGATCGGGATGAACCGGAGCATGTGTTGGGAGATGCTGTGAGCGTTCCCTCCGAATTTGATCGGGCTCGGGCCAATGGCTTCGCCCTCTTGGTCCGTTGCGGTCCTGGCGGAATGTCCGAATCATGTCGATACAGGTTGTCCAACACTCCTGGTGAGTTGCTTCTCGTCCCAAAACGAGGCGTGCGCCGCGGAGAGTAGGCCAAGTACGGGTGCCTCCTCCTGAGCAAAAAGCTTTCGAACACTTCAACAACCAATTAGCAACATCGGCCGGCTTGGGCGCCCATATCTGGCTGTAGAGTGCCCCGAGCCCGCGACGAGTGCGAGCGCCGACACCTCCAAAGTTGAGCCAGGCCCACATCGCGCTATTCAAGTCCTTTTGGACCTTCGGATCGTAATCGAACTCTATTTGAACCCTGCCTGCTTTGTAGACTCTACCAGCGGGTCTTCCATCGCCCGTGGGTTGAGCGGGGAACAAAGCATAAGCAGGCTGAAGTGTACCCTCCACGCCTCGCGACGACGAGAGCACCCGTAACCTGATCTTAGAGGCACTCTCCGTATTTCCCCAAATCTTCCCTTCATGCTCGCGCAATTGGTCCGCAGTATTGAATTGCGCGCCCACCGTGGCTCGCCACCAAAAGCGCAGATGCCCGCGAATACTGGGTTCCCGAAAAGGGTGATACTCATCGGTGATTCCGGGTCGCACGCCGCCACCGTATAAAACGGTCGTTACCGAAATGTCCAGTGTGGCGGCTTCGCTGGCAACCAACGCGGGCGGGTCATCGAATCCTTCGGGAATCGGCCGTTTCACAATATCTCCGTAATTGCACGAATTCAAAACGAGAAACGCGGCGGCTGGAACCGTCCGGTAGTTGCTCTAGCTCGGATATTCGCTTGGTCGTCGCAGCGTAACAGGGAAAACCTAAGAATTGTAATTCGGAAACAAGCAAGAAAGCAAGAGTAAATTCACCTTGCACGAGAATTGCAACCGGGTAGAGCGCGGCGATCTTGCCCACGATGGCCGCTCCCAGAGTACGGACGGCGTCCGTGTCACATTCGGGCGGGACATTGGGAAACGGGACATCGACAACCTCGCCGCCCAACGCCTGGGCTGCGGCAAGCTGCGGCACAGACCACCCGGATGATGGATGATTGGAGACGTTCACGAACATGGAATTTACTTTAGCGGACTTCGCTTGAAAGGCCCGCGATGATTATTACATGCTGCTCATTGGCCAATATGGTTCGTTCGCGAACTGCCGAGCCATGCTCGGCCCGCAGACAGCAAAGACTGTCTGCGCTACCGATGCGCTACAGGGATTATGGAGACCGTCGGTATTTTGTAGAATCTTTCAGACAGGAGTCTTAACATCATGGCAAAACCACATCCGCTGCTCGATCCAACCAATTTCCGCCTGTCCGTGTCGTTTCTTCTGCTGGTCGCGATCGCAGGAGGCTTGGCGACGGAGGTCATCAAATGGGAGCAGCCTTTGCGATATTCGCTTTTGTTCACGTTGGCCTTGGTCTTGATTGTGGTGCTGGGTTCGGTTCTTTCCAGGCGTATGGCGCGGCCGGAGATCACAACACTTGGAATCCTCACGAACGTATTACGGGCCAAAGGCTTGGTTGTGCTGGTCAGCAAACCTCCCGGCCGTGCGTCGGCTATGGATGCCGCGCTTTATCACTCTCAAAATGGGGTGCTGGAGCATTTCTGGCTGCTGCACTCCGCCGACACGAAACCGGACGCGCTTTGGATTGCCGCCGAACTGGCGAAAGAGGGGTCAAAGGCGAAGCCACACTATTGTGAAATCTTGGATGTCTGGTCCATCATTGAGGCCAAAGACATTGTGGATCACGTGCGGCGAACGGCCAAGCGAGAGTATGGGCTAGCGGACAAAGATCTGATATGCGATTTCACCGGCATGACGAAGCATGTGAGCGCAGGGATGATTTTCGCGGGCGCTCCCATGGAAGCCCGTCTGCAATATATGCACCCTAACAAATTTCTCGCCAACGGACATGCCGATCAGGCCGCCGGCTCCACGCCACTCGAAGTACAAATCGCATACCAGGTGGAGGAGGAGCTATAGGCAGCCGTGACCCTGCCCCTCACCGAAGAACAGCTTTGGTCTGCCTGGGAGCGCGTACAGGAAAACAGGGGCTGCGCGGGCGTGGACGGCGTCAGCGTGGACCAGTTCGCCAGGAAGGCCCACCACGCCGTCCCCGCGCTGCTGGAGCGTCTCCAAAACGGCTTTTACCGGGCTTTCCCATTGCTGAAGATCGTGGTTGAAAAGCGGCACGGATCGACTAAGACGCGGAAGCTGCTGGTCCCCACCGTAGCCGACCGCATCCTGCAAACGGCCACTGCCCGCCACCTCTCCCGGTCTTTCGAGGAGGAATTCCTGGAATGCAGCTATGGTTACCGCCCCGGCCGTTCCGTCGACCGCGCCATCGCCCGGCTGCGTAAGTGCCACGAAATGGGCTACCGGTTCGCCGTCGACGCCGACATAGAAAGCTATTTCGACCGTGTTTCCCATGAGCTT
This sequence comes from Bryobacterales bacterium, assembly GCA_038212805.1. Lineage (GTDB taxonomy): Bacteria > Acidobacteriota > Terriglobia > Bryobacterales > Bryobacteraceae > JANXQZ01. Next base: position 2,592 of record JBBQUE010000290.1, read on the forward strand.
CTGCTCCAACAATTGAGGTCGCGCGACATTGAGCCAGAAATCCTTGAGCTGTTAACCGGGTGGGTGGAAGCCGAGGTCTGGGACGGCCAGCGTCTAACACGGCTGACGGCCGGAGTTCCGCAAGGCTCTCCAATTTCTCCGCTACTCGCCAATTTCTTTCTGGAAGAGTTCGATCTGGAGCTCGAGAAGAGCGGCCGTAAGCTGATCCGGTACGCGGACGACCTGGTGGTTCTTTCGAAAACGCGGGACGAAGCCGAGCAAGCCATGCTGGTAACCGAATCGGCGCTAGCAGCGCTACACCTGAAGCTGAATCGCGAGAAAACAGCCATCACCAGCTTCGAGGACGGCTTCCGGTTTCTGGGAGCCCTCTTCCTGGGCGAGGCGATTTGGATTCCCTGGAAGCACGAGTCCCAGAAAGGCCGCGTGCTCTTCATGGCTCCCGCGTTGCCGCTCGGGCTGCGCACCCGTTACGAGTTCGCCGCCCCGCGCCGCGGAATGGAGCTTGCGTTCCAGCACGCGGGCATTCCACGCTACCGGCAATACAAGCCAACCAAAGAAAGTGAAAGGAGCCGCAATGTGGCCTATCTGTATCTGACCGAGCAAGGTTCGGTCCTGCGGAAAGCAGGCGACCGGTTTCTGGTTGAGAAAGACGAAGAAGTCCTCCTCGACCTGCCCTATCACAAGCTGGAAGCCGTCCTGCTGTTCGGCAATATCCAGGTGACCACCCAAGCGTTGGGGGAGCTTCTGGAAAAAGGAGTCAAGCTGAGCCTGTTCTCGCGCCAGGGCGGCTATCGCGGTTGCCTGACGCCACCGCAGGGCAAAAACGTCCCGCTACGGCTGGCGCAGTTTGAGCGCTACGGCGATCCGAAAATTGCACTGGGCACGGCCGTTGCATTGGTCGGCGCCAAGATTCGCAACGGACTTGCATTGCTGACGCATTACCGCGAGAAGCATCAGGTCTCACCTGAGTTCGACGATGCTCGCCAAACCATTGCCACTGCATTCGAAGCCTGCCACGCCGCCGATTCCATAGCCAGTCTGGACGGATATGAAGGCGCCGCTGCGAGCGCGTACTTCCGTTGCCTGATGGAGTTTAATACCTCCGGCATGAAGTGGCCCGGACGGAAACGGCATCCGGCCACGGACCCCCTCAACGCGCTGCTGTCCCTTACTTACACGCTGCTGATGCATGAGTTGACTGGTCTGCTGGACAGCATTGGACTCGATCCCTACCTGGGTTTTCTGCACCAGATGGACTATGGGCGACCGTCTCTTGCTCTGGACCTGCTGGAACCGTTTCGCCACCCGGTTGCCGATCGCCTGGTGTTGATGCTGGTGAACCGGCAGATGATCGATGCGGCGGATTTCCGGCCAAGCGGCGAGGCTGGCGGGCTATTCCTGGCACCGGCGCCTTTCAAGCGGTTTCTGGGAGAATATGAACGCTGGGTGCTGGCGCGGCCAAGCGGAGCGGCTGCCCTAGGCGGGGTTGCGGGCGGCTTCCGGTCCGCACTGCGGGATGAGGTGGAACGTTTTGCCGCGGCGGTGCGCGACGGGGCGGAGTTTACTCCCTACCAGTGGCCCCCACCCGCCGCTGGAGGTGGCACATCGAATACATTATCTGTTACGACATAGCCGACGACGGCCGGCGGAGCCGGATCGCCTCCGCGCTGCTCGACTTTGGGGCGCGGATCGAAGAAAGTGTGTTTCTGGCTCACCTGGATGAAGCTTTGGCGGCTAAAATGAGAATGCGGATGGAAAAGCTGATCGACCGTGAGCACGACCGCATGCACATTTTCGCGCTGTGCGCCGCCTGTGCCGGGAAGACGATTGTATTGGGGACGGCCGAGTTAGTGGAGGATCGTGAGTTCTATATCATATAGCCGGATGGCTGGCCACCGGGCAGCGAGTCTCGGGATTGGTTATGGCAGCAGCGGCTACGCAGGGAGGACCGAAGTGCGTGTTCGAGCGGTGCTGAATTCTGTTGTCAGTGCCGGCTGTTTAGTCGGGATTCTTACGGTTTCCGGCCAAAGTTCCCGGAACCAGCTACGTTTAAAGCAAGTTAGCGTAAATCGAAAAATGGCTATTTCGCGGGGGGGATCGGAGGTCGATCTAAGTGACTGGATCTGAACAACTTACCGTTCTTCGGCCTGTGTCGTATTGCCGACAGAGGCATCGAAGAAGGCGGGAGTGGAGAAATGGGGCTTGTATCTCATTGAGGATGCTGGCAGAATACTAGCCTAGGGTTGGTATAAGTGCCCCGATGAGAAGGGGATTGAAACAGCATTTTGTACGGCAGAAGAAGTTGATGTATTCACCCGTTGGTATAAGTGCCCCGATGAGAAGGGGATTGAAACTTTCTGCATTGTCTCAGATGGGAAGGACTTTCGTCGTCAGTTGGTATAAGTGCCCCGATGAGAAGGGGATTGAAACCGTCCCCCATGTTCCCAGGGATGGTTTCTGTTGCAGTTGGGGTTGG
>JBBQUE010000291.1:0-5060 GCA_038212805.1 Bryobacterales bacterium
CGGCGCTCCGTCATGCCCACCACAATCCGGTCTGTTTTTTGCGCGGCCACGATCGACTGCAATTCCTCCATTGGCCCCAGCAATTTGGCTCCTAGCAATTGCGCGGAATCGTCCAGATCGTCCACATACCCAAGGCACGTCAACCCAAGTTCGGCGTTCTCCACCAGGTGCGCCGCAATCTCTTGCAGGATGGGAGAACTGCCCACGAACAACAGCTTTTGATTTCCCAAAGCCTGCAAAATCACGGTCCCGTAAAAGAGCCGCCAACTGGGCAGCAAAATCAATGTGAGCCCGCTCCCGAAAATCATCAGCCATTTCGGCACAATCAAATCCGGCATTTTCAGATATACCAGAAGTGCTTGCGTCAGAAAAGCAATGCCCACAACCAGGCAGAGCTGCTGCACCAGCAAAATCTTGGAATGAATTCGAAACCGCGCATACAGATCGTGGAAATAGAGCCCGGCCATAATGCAGACCACAATCAGGCCGATTCGGACAAAGCCATTGTCGTTTAGCAGGAAAAACTGGGGGTCGAATTCGGACGTGATGAACTGGTAGACCATCACAGTCGAAATCAGGTAGCACCCGTAGATTAGGATCAGCTCGGAGGCCAGCAGGCCCAGGACGCTGGTTGGAATGAAGACTCGAAAGAGCCGGATCATGGATGGGGTGGATACTCAGCAGGTACCAAAACCGTTATTATAGCGAGCGAGCCCCTGTTATAATTATGCATGCGAGTGAATAATTAAACAATGAGCAGTCCGGCCCGCGTGGGCATCGTTGGATTTCGCGGCTATAGCGGTGCGGAGCTCGTCCGTATCTTGGAACATCATCCGTTCGTCAATCCCATCCTATTGGAACATCGATCGGATGCCGGGGACAAACCCCAGCCGCTTGGCCGGAAGATGCCGCAGCGCATGCCCTGCACTCCGGAAGCCGTTAAGACTGAATCAGTTGCGGTGGTTTTCCTGGCTACTCCTCCGGAAGTCTCCATGGAACTGACGCAACCCATGCTGGACGCCGGGGCGAAGGTGATCGATCTGAGCGGCGCATTCCGGTTTGGCGATACGGCTACCTACTCCCGCTGGTATAAGGAGTCGCACACCGCCGCCCATCTTTTGTCCGAAGCTGTCTACGGGTTGCCGGAGATGAACCGGGCCCGCATCGCGCCTGCCCGCCTGGTCTCAAATCCGGGTTGCTACCCTACTGCCGCCAATCTGGCGATCCAGCCGCTGGTGCAGGCTGGCGTGATTGACTTGGCGGCCGGCATTGTTTGCGACGCCAAGTCAGGCGTGAGCGGCGCAGGACGCAAGCCCACCCTGAAGACGGCCTTCTGCGAGGTCACCGGGAATTTTAGCGCCTATTCGGTGCTGGATCACCGTCACGTACCCGAAGTTTTGCTGAATTCCGGCCTGAAAGAAAGCGAGTTTAGCTTTACGGCTCAACTACTTCCACTAGATCGAGGCATTCTGGAAACAATTTATTTCCGGGCCCGGGGCTTGGCTGGCGTCGAGAATTTGGCTTCGATTTTTCAAGCCCGCTATCAAAATGAACCGTTCGTCCGTCTCTACGCGCCCGGACAATTCCCCGATCTCAAGGCAGTCCAACGAACGAATTTTTGCGATATCGGATTCAAGTTCGATCCGCCGACGGGCCGGGCGGTGATCGTCAGCGTGATTGATAATCTGGGCAAGGGCGCGGCGGGGCAGGCTGTCCAGAACATGAATCTTATGCTGGGTTTCCCGGAAACAGAAGGCCTGCTGTGGAGCCCGCTGTGAAGGTGCTGATTAAACTGGGGGGAACGCTGCTGGATGCTCCCGACTCCCGGCAGCGTCTGGCGCGCGAGATTTGCGACTTGCTGGAGCGCGGTGTTCAAGCTGTTGTCGTGCACGGCGGCGGCAAACAGATGACTCGCTATCTGGCCGGGCGCGGAATCGAAAGCACGTTCGTCGACGGACTTCGCGTCACCAGCGCCGAGGTACTGGACGCCGTCCTTCAGGTATTCGCCGGCACGGTAAATCATCAACTGGTAGCGGCTTTCAGCGCGGCGGGCGTGCGCGCGGTAGGGCTTACGGGAATGGACGCCTTCCTCACCGAGGCCGAGCAACTCTCGCCGCATCTGGGCTTCGTGGGGAAACCGGTACGCTCCGATCCCGCACTGCTGCACCTTCTGTCTGAGCATGGATATCTTCCAGTAATCGCCTGCGTGGGGGGCGACCGGGACGGAAACTTCTTCAACGTGAACGCCGACCAGATGGCGGTGGCCTGTGCCAGTGCATTCGGAGCGGATAAGCTCCTTTTCCTGACCGATGTGGCTGGCGTATGCGATGCGCAAATGCAGGTTTATCCACAGCTTACCGTGTCTCAATGCCAGGAACTGATGGATGGCGGCGTGGCCACCGGCGGGATGCGCGCAAAGCTGGAGTCGGCCATGGACGCCCTACGCCGGGGCGTGGGCCAGATCGTGATCGCTCCCGGCATGCAACCAGGGGTATTGCGCCAACTGATGGCAGGAGATGCAGTGGGAACTTTGCTGATGGCCGAGGCGTTGCAATGAAAAGTGTAATCGATTCTGAGGCTTCCGCGGGAACTGTGGGGATCAACGCTGGAACGGTAGTCAGAAAAGCGGGGATGAAAGATATTCATCCCATCCTGATCTTGATTAATTCGTACGCGTCCCAAGGCGCCATGCTGCCCCGCACGGAGTTTGAAATGTCGGAGAATATTCGCGATTTTAGCGTCGCCTATGAGAACGGGCGGCTGATCGGATGCGGGGCGCTGCACTTTTATACCCCCACCTCAGCGGAGGTCCGGTCGCTCGCGGTGGACCCCGAACTCAAAGCTAGAGGCATCGGACGGCTGATCATTGAAGATCTGGAGCGCGAGGCGGTCGAGCAGGGTCTGCACGCCATTTTCGCGTTTACCTATGTTCCGGAGTTCTTCCGCAAGCTCGGATTCCAGGAAGTGGAAAGGGGAGAGCTGCCCCTCAAAGCCTGGAAGGACTGCCTGCGCTGCCCCAAATTCCAATGCTGTGACGAGATTCCCGTCCTGAAAGCCTTGGTTCCGGACCCCATTCTGGCTCCCGGACCCGATCCCTCGGGTTTTCTCATCCAGCTTCCCCAACTCTCCACCCGCAAGAATAATCGGAATTAAAATTCGATTTAAAAAAGATTCATTTTTGTCTGAGAGTTTTCTGTATTATCGCAACTACTCCTCTGTAATCGCTTGGGTACTCCAGCAAATCGGTGGGAGAGGTCATGAAAGCTCAGACAATCCAGATCAAAGAGTCAACCGGAAGAATTCTCTGCTGCACGATATTTCGTCCAGGCGGCAAGAAGCTACTCGCTAAAGGGCACGTGTTGAGCGAGGAAGATATCTGCCTGCTTGAGACGGAGGGAATGGCCGAAGTCTGGGTCACCGAGCTCGAGGAAGGAGAAGTAGGCGAAGACGACGCCGTGATGATGGTTTCCGCCGAAATGGGCTGCGGGGCGCTGGAAATCCGGCTGGCCGCCGGGGGCCGCGCGAACCTGATCGCCACGGAACCCTGTTGCGTTCTGGTAGATGACGACCTTCTAAAGCAAATCAACTGCACCGCAAGCCTGGCGATCGCCACCATCCCCAATTTTTCCTATGCAAAAGCGGGCCAACGTGTCGCTACCGTAAAGAGTACCCCGTTTGCTGTTGCAAAACCCCAGTTGGAAGCGGTACTATCAATACTTACCGAAAGAGGTCCGATCCTTCAGGCACGGCCCATCCGTACTCCGACTGTCGCAGTACTATACACAGATCCGGTAAGCGGTGACCGGGCGCGGCAGTTATTTGAAAGCATTATGCGACAGCGGCTGGAAAGTGTAGATGCTGTTCCGGCTTATAGCTTGGCTGCCCTGGAGGACGAAGTATCGGTGGCCAAGGGTATGCAGCATCTGTTGCGTGCTAAGCCGACTGTAATTCTGGTGGCATCTACTACGGCTCCTGCTGGACCTGATGACGTAGTCGGCCGGGCGATGGCACGCGCCGGATGTCACATTGAGCGTTTTTTGGCTCCTGTCGAGCCTGGAAATTTGTTTTTGCTGGGATATAAAGACAATATCCCGGTTGTATCGGCGCCTGGGTGTTTTCGTTCCGCCAAGCAGAACATAGTTGACTTGGTGTTGCCCCCCATGTTGGCACGATACCGCGTATCCGGTTGGGAAATCGCCTGCCTCGGACACGGCGGTCTTCTGGCCTAAAAGCTCCTCCACAACCACCGGCGGATTTCTTCCTAGCCGCCAGTGGCTGCTCCTCAGCCGGGTGCCTGACCAGCCTCCGGCTCTTTTTTTGACCCCGGCATCGTTTAGACTAGGGGTAGGAATTGAGTGCCCACACCTACGACCGACACCGCCCCCACGCTTGAAGTTCTGCTCCAAATCTTGTCTCGCCTCGAAGAAAACCAAGCCAGACTGGAACAGAAAGTAGATGAACTGATCAAGCTGACCGAGAATAGACTACCAACCGAATTCCATAAGTTCGCCCACACATAGCGGCCCGTGGTTAGACGCGAAACGGGTAGACCCTTGACCTTCACAGGCGCTGTGTTTCTTACAGGTTGCGGCCCAACGAAGCAGGCTGAAGCCCCCGCGCAGCCCAACTCGGACCAGCCGGAATCGGGTTCGATTTTACGAATGGACCCGGTGCTGGACGCGCCGGGCTCCTTCAGTTTATCCAAGGCCCCTTCTGGTTTCCTGAGAGACATGTCTGGTTTAGCGACATAGTTGGCAAAATGGTCCGGCAGTGGAACCCGGAGGGCAAGGTGATCGAAATTCTGCGTAGATATACCTGGGGGCATCTATCGGGCCGAACGGGATGTTGCTGTGCCAACACCGTAACCGGCGGGTCGTACGGATCGCGAAGTCTCGACACTGGCGGACCGATTCGAGCAACGATGGAACCCGAGCAAAGGACCTCGGCGAATTGCAATTAGGGCGATAATGGCAAGAGTCTGTACATGACGGCGCACACCGGTCGTTCCCTGATGGAACTGGCCGCTCAGGGTTTGAAGGGGCTTTACTAAGGAAAACGAA
>JBBQUE010000292.1:0-5055 GCA_038212805.1 Bryobacterales bacterium
CAGCCGCGTAAGTGCTGCCAAAACCTGCTCGTTTTTTGGTTTACACGGGGCCCGGCTCAGTGTATAATTTCCCCATTGGAGGATATGAAATGAAATCCAGGTTCCTGGCGATACTGTTTCTTACGCTGGCAGCACTTCCGCTGACGGCTGGCACCATAACCATCAAACCCATCCATGTCTGTGACAACGACGGCAACAGTTGCGGCAACCCCGGGGAGTTCGTGTTCCTGGCCGCCAGCAACAAAATCTGGGCGCAGGCCGGAATCGACCTGAACTACCTGTCCTGGAGTTCCATCAACAATTCTGCGCTCATAGCCATCGACTCTGCCGCCGAACTCGCCACACTTTTCGCTGACGCCTCAGCCGCTGCCGGAAACGTCATTTCCATGTGGTTCGTCAACACCATTAATGACTGCGGAGGCGTTGCGGCGTTCGGCTGCGCCATCCTCGGCGGCAACCGTATCGTGATCGATGATGATACCTTTTCGTTCAACGGCAATATCGGTCGAATTGATACCATGGCCCATGAAATCGGCCACAATCTGGGCCTCGATCATGACGGCGGTACCGACTTCCTGATGCGCGCTGGTGGCCGCCTCATCCCGACCGGCGAAGGCGACATCAATCCCGATGGGCTTGGTCTGGACAAGCTCAGTGCTGCCGAAATCGCTACCGCAAGATCCAGCGTCCTCGTCACACCCGAACCCGGAACCGTGATCATGTTCCTCTCCGGTCTTACCCTGATCTGCAGTGCCCGTAGCCGCAAAGCCTGACTCAAATGTGGACTCCGATGGCCATCTCCGCGCTGCTGCTCGCCGGGCCGGCCATCGGAGCCACCGATCCAAAGAACGTTCCTCCGGCCCACCAGGAAGTCTGTTCCACCTCCCGAAGTTTCTGTCTCTCCCTAACCGTCAAACCCTCGAAACCCGCCAGAGCCGTGGCCGAAATGAAGGCCGCCAATGGCTCCATTGTCTGGACACGAATCCTCCCCCATGAATCCGGTCCCCGCTTTGTCCTGATCGCAGATTCCGGCGAAACCATCCTCCTGGACGAATGGATCAACGTCGCCAGCCACCTGTCCATCGTCATCCTCGGCACCGATGGCAGTACCGTCACACAGGCCGCATTCAGCGAGATCGAGGCGCTTCTGGGAATCCCCGGCAAAAAGATCGTACACGCCGCCCGTTTCGGCGCCTGGATGTCGGATCAGCCCCGATTCGTCTCCCCAGGCATCGCCAAAGTTGCATCCGCCGGCAGGACCATTGTGGTCCGCCTGGCTGGCAACACAGTCACAGTGGAATAACGGCGCAGCCCCACGACCAATAGGCAATCACAAGACCCTGTAACGCCGGAGATGCCCGGGTGCGCAATATTGCCGGGCACACTTCAAACGAAACATCCTGGGCGCGCAGTTACTCGCCAAAACGACGGAGACCGAACGGTTCTGCCGAGACTGACTGGCATTGCACGCCCGCTTGTTCCGTCTCTGGCACGAAAAAAATCTTCGCCCTGGCCGAACGCCATCTCGACAGCGAAGATCGCAATGTCCGGAACCTGTCCAGAGCATTATTTTTGCAATTCGAGCGGTTCTTCACGTTCCTTCGCGAAGAAGGTGTCGAGCCGACCAACAACTCGGCCGAACGCGCGTTGCGACCTGCCGTTCAGTGGCGGAAAACCAGCTTCGGAAGCCGCAGCCCGGAAGGCGAGGTCGCCGTCGCCCGCCTTCTCACCGTTGCCCACACCTGCCGATTGCGAAACCTACAGCCCCTTGCCTTCCTCACTGCCGCTATTCGCGACCACCGCAAAGCTCTCCCCAGCCACGCCCTCGCTCTTCAAATAACTACCCACCTGAACTGCTACGACAATTCAAACCCATCCGGGGCGTTTACGGCAACATCGACGGCCCTGAACTTCGCGCCGATCTGCCCCAAACCTCAGTTGGGATTGCGAAGGCTTCAGCGTTTACCTAACCCACATCGGCGGGTACCCCGGCAATTACGATGCCCGCGTGAAACGTGATCTGCCCCGCGTCAAACCGGGCCTTTTTATTTTTGGCCACTCCCACATTCTGAAAGTGATGCGCGACCCCGCACTCGGCCTGATTCACATGAACACCGGTGCCTGCGGTCATCACGGCTGGCATTTGATGCGCACGGTGCTGCGATTTACCATCGAAGCCGGGAAAATCTCGAATCTGGAAGCGATTGAACCGGGGCCCAGAGGACGGCCTATACGAGCCTGAGGCGATCCTACTTTTTGTGTTTCAGCGAGACCCCACCCTTTTTCAGCATTAAGGCCGCCACCCTGAATAGATCCGGGATGTCGATTCGAGCGTCATCCCGGAAGGAGAGTATTCCAATATTCTCCATGGCACGCGCAAGAAGGCCGTGAGGGTCTCCTGCCGAATGAAGCGGAAACGGTGGCAGGAACCCGGACTGCTCGTCGCTTGCGGCCTGCAAAATCGCCTCAACGGTCCCGGCCTCAGACCAGCGCTCAAAAATAACGTCGGGTTCGCAGGGCACTCGCACTCCTGCCAGGGGCAGCAGGGCTCGTCTGACCCATCGATACTCCAGCTCCAGTTGATCGACACGTCCTTCGAAGCCTCTCTCAGTCCATGCCGAATTCCTTCAGGCGATAAAACTTGCGAATCGGGCGCTCTCCCGAATTTTGCGGCCTCTCTGAAGAGCTTGACGAAGCTTCTGGGTGTCACTTGCCCTACGGCATCTCCCAGATGGTTGTAGGGCCAATCGTACGTGCCGCCTTTTTTATGGCCCTGGCCCATGTACAAGCCCGACATGCCGTCCATCACGGGTTTTTGGACCTCCCGAGCATCAAGCAGGAGCCAGTTCCGCCGTCTGTGAACGGCATCGGGTGGCACGGTGGCTCCTGACTGCCGGGCCAGGGCCGCGAAACTATCCCGTGCGGCAGGGTCAGAAAACGCGGCCATGCGCCAGAACAACAATCCATAGAGGTCGGTTTGCGTCCATTCCAACTCCACTCTGCCGCTTCTCAGCTTAGGCAACTCGACGAACCTCAATGTTTCGTCGTTTAGTTGTTCGGGTCTGATGAAGATCTTCGCCCGGATAGATTTCCGGGCACGGAGTTCCCATACGACCTCAAATAGCGCGTTCACCAGCAAGCTGGAGCGAATCCATTCGCGCGAAAAAGTATCCACCGCATCAAACGTAACCAGCAGCGTGCGGCTCTCTTCAGTGAACTGCCGGTCGAGGTCTTTGAATTCCCTCGCGGCATCCTCCGGATCGGCAAACTGCTCCATGATTTCCCTGATAGTGCCGTGCTCTTCGTTCGGCTTCAGTGCGGAGCGAGCCGCCCCAATAATGACTGCCTGCCAAAAATCGGGAGCGCGTTCCGCCTCCGATCCTTTCGATACCCGAGAGTCAATAGTCTTAGACGACATCCCGTCGCCATCAGGAAGCCCGGAATACCCGCTGCGAACAATCACTCGCTCCAGACCCAAGTGGGGATACGCGCTTGCTGTTGCCCGTCTGGTCTCATCCTGACCGAGCACCCCCGCCCAGAAACTCTTGCCAGCGCCGCGGGCTCCCACCACTATTGGCGTATTGGGGTCTAGTGCGTTGGCATGCTGCACCGGAGTGAAAATCTCACCGACCGTCGGTCGATGCATGCCGGTAGCGTCGTGATCAGAGGGAAGACTGGCCAGAGCGGTTCTGATTGCAGAAAAGTCAGTCATGTCTATCGGTGCGAATTGGCTGTTTCCAGCCTGGAATCGACAATTTCTGTGACCATTTCGAGGAGTGGCGCAAATGGCGAGCCGTAGGAGCGTTCGTCCAGGACGGACCTGTCTTTGACCGGATCGAACGACCGGAACCGGTTGTCTTCCGATATGGCGACAGCCGGTGGCCACGGATCTTCACTCATCAGCGCTTCCACCGCCTGCGCGTTTTCGTCGGCCCACTCTACCTCGAAAGCGTCCTTCAATTCCGAGAGATTCAAGTCAGCGCCTGTCAGAGCTTGAGGCGGGGCGAAATACTTCCGTTGCAACTCGTCCATCCGTTCCGCGAACCTTACGCGCGCCTGGCTGTCCTGTGGAGCCCGGGCTTGAACTACCTGGAGCCGGGAAACCCATTCATCTCCTCCCTCGCCGGTAAGGGTGCCCAAATGGGCGAAAAGCAACTCGTAGCCCGCATATGTTCGGGACTCATCTGCGCCGAAAAGCAGCACTTCTGCTCCCAGGCCGACGATTGCGGCCCCAGCCGTCTCATGCAAGCCGGCGCGTGCATCTATAAGAACCGCATCATATCGAAGAGGATCCGCAAACCGCTCCACCAGGTTCTTCATATGGTCAGAAAATGTCGCGGGAATATCAGGAGTTCCCTTAGCGAGGTATGCACGTGCAATTTTGGCAAGCACATTTGCCGGATAACTTAACGAGCGCTTTCCTATTGCCGGAATCACATCAATTCGACCGCGCCCCCCCCCCAACCAGGAAGGTCCGGTTAGATCGGCAAAGAATGAATCGTCGAGGTCAGTGCCCACCTCAAGTTCGACGAAATAATCCAGCAGTCCGAACTCCGGCAGGGTGTCGCTTTCAAGGAGCATATTGCCAAGCCCCGGTGCCTCCAAATCCATGTCTATTGCAAGCACTCTCCTGCCGCGAACCGACAGGTGGGCGGCGACAACGCACAGCGCTGTGGAACGACCAACGCCCCCCTTCAGGCCGGCAAACACAAATCGCGCCGGGGGCCCGGCCACAGGTTCAGGCGTTCGGAGCCAATCTCCGCCTACCATACGTCGATCAACAACGTTGGCGATCCCGGTGAAGCGGCTGTGAGCAACAGCGATGGGTCTCGCAAGACTCAGATTGCTGAGGGTGTCATCGAATAGCTCGTCAGGCGTTGCAACTGAAAATCCGCTCGTGTCGACGTAGCTGCCCAATTCCCCCTCGGCACGGCTGGCCAGACTGGCTCGCTGATCACTTGTGTAGCGACCTGAAACGATTACGAATGTCAGCCGCCCGGATACGTCACGAAGAAAGAGGTTCTCCTTAAGCGCTTCTTCGCCAAGAATACTTCT
>JBBQUE010000293.1:0-5046 GCA_038212805.1 Bryobacterales bacterium
CCCACCGACGCCGCAGCCCTGAACGCGGTGGACGAATGGCGATCCATCCCGCGCCTGCGCATGCTGGAATATTTCGACCGGCACTCCCTGGATTTCCTGCGCACCAAATATTCCGAGGTGCCCGCCAACGCCGGAGCCGCCCTCCTTGTTGAGGAAGAAGATGGCGACGTAGACGCATGGGTTGACCGCCTGCCCGGCGACGACGGCTGGTTCGCTCTCAACGATCAGGACCGTGAGCGCTTCCGCCGCTTCCGCCACGCCCTTCCCGAAATGGTGAACGAGACCATGCACCGCCGCGGCTTCCTGAAGCTAGGCTCCGATTTCGCCGTGCCTCTTGACCGCAACCGCGACATGCTGGCCTTCTATCACGAACGCCTGCAAACTCTGGACTACGTGATCTTCGGCCACATCGGCGACGCCCACGTCCACGTAAACATCCTGCCTAAATCTCCAGAAGAATTCGCGCAAGGAAAGCGCCTTATGACTGAGTTCGCCCAACACGCCGTGGCGCTAGGAGGCACCGTCTCCGCCGAACACGGCCTGGGCAAACGCAAAGCCGATTTCCTGGCCATCCAATACTCCCCAGCCGAGATCGAAGCCATGAAACAGGTAAAGCGCCGCCTGGATCCGAACTGGCTCCTGGGCCAAGGCACCCTGTTCCGGCGTAGCACCTTTCCGCCGACTAGCAAACCCGCCGAGCTAACAACAGCGTCATATCGTCCGCCTGCTCCGCCGCACTCGTCCAGTGCGTCACCGCATCCAGCACAATCTGAAGAATTTCCTTCTCCTCCCGCTCCGCATTCTTAGCAATCAGATCAATCAGCCGCGCTTCCCCAAACTCCTCGCCATACTCATTCTCCGGCTCCGTAATCCCATCCGTATAACCCACCAGCAAATCCCCGTTCTCCATCTGGATCCGGTTCTCTTCATACTTGGCAAACGGGAACGCGCCAATCACGGTGCCGCTCACTTCCAACGGAATCGCCACCCCATTCCGCATCAGCAGCGGAGCCAGATGCCCGGCATTCGTATACTTCAATTCCCCATTGGCCTCGTCATAAACCGCGAAGAAAAACGTGGCGTATTTCTCCGGCGACGTGGTCGCATGCAGCTGCCGGTTCAAATCCGAAACCAACTGCGAAGTCGGCAGCTGAGCCACGCCGTCCGTGCGCAATTGCATCCGCATGGCCGCCTGAATACTCGCCATCAGCAACGCCGCTGAGATTCCCTTGCCCGCCACATCCCCCACCGCCAGCGCCAGCCGCCCATCCGGCAAAGCCAGATAATCGTAATAATCCCCCGAAACCATCCGGGCCGGACGGCACGTAGCAGTCAGCTTCAGCGTGCGCAGCGCCGGGGTCACTTTCGGATACAACTGCTCCTGCACCTGGCGCGCGATCTCCACCTCCGCCTGCAAGCGCTCCTTCTCCTTGGCCACTGCCAGCAGCCGCTCCAGGTTCTCCGTCATCTTGTTGAACGACGTTCCCATCTCCGCCAACTGATCCCGGCCGCTCACTCGAATGCGATGGGCGAAATCTCCCTGAATCACCCGCTGCGTCCCCTGATACAGATTGTGCACCGCCCCCGTAATCGTGCGCGATAACGAAATCCCGATCACCAGCGCCGCCAGCTCCACCAGAATGAACAGGATCGTCACCGCCAGCAGCGCAATCGGCACCACCTGGCCCAACTGATCCATCCGCGTATTGAAAATCGTATTCAGCAGAGCCGATGGCCGCGTGTGTACATGCAGCAGCGTTACCGATTGCGCGTTCGGCTTGTCAAATTGCCAGACCGGTATCAGGGAAAACCAGTGAACGTCGATATCAAACCGGTTCGCCGCGGGGGGCAGCGCCGCCAAAGGTGGTTCATGCGAATTTTTGGGCGTCTTCGAATCGCTTAGCTCCACCAGCGATACATCGTTCAGCCCCGGCACCATGCCGCTCAGGTAGGCGCGCGAGAGCGGCATCAGCGCGTTTACCTCAACCGCGCCGCGTTTCGCGTGGCTCCACAGATAGAAAGCCCCGCGCCGGATAGCCACGCCCCGGACCCGCTCCCAGCCTTGGGCCGAGGTCAAATTCACCACCAATCCAGGAAAGCGCGTGCGATGGATGGCAATCGTCCGCTCCACCACTTGCGGGCGCTGCGCCGCGGATTCCACATCGCAAATACTCTGTGCGATGTCCGCCAGTTCCGCCGCGCGCTGATCCAGATCGTTCGCCGCCAGGTACACCGCCATCTGGCTCATCAGCGCATACCCGCCCAACCCCACCAGCACCAGAATCAACGACACCGGCACCACCGCAATGAACAGGTACGTCACCAGCAGCCGGTTCCGCAACCCCCAGATGGCTTTCCGCATCCCTACGGCCGCCAGCCGGAAGGCCAGCCACGCGCTCAGGATCACCAGCAGCAATTGGGCCGGCGTAGTCAAACCGCTGCCCGGAGCCAACCAGGCCAGCAGCAGGAACAGCGCCAGGGTGATCAGGAACAGCTTCTCCACCCACCTCAGGCGCTTCAGCCTGGCAATCCAGTTAGCCGTCGTAACGGTCTCCTCAAACTCGGGATTTCGCGATCTCGGGCGTTTCCTGGGCTTCCTCGGCGGAGGGCGCGGCCTGCAAATATTCCTGCGTCAGCCGGGTCTTCAGCAGATTAAGCGCAGTCTCCGGATCGTCCGCGTATTGAAATAGATTCAAATCGGATTCCGCTATCATGCCATACCGCACCAGCGCATCGAAGTTCAGAATCTCTTTCCAATACTTCGATCCATACAGGATCACCTGCATCCGGCTTTCCAGCTTGCGCGTCTGCGCCAGCGTCAGAATCTCCGTCATCTCGTCCAGCGTCCCAAAGCCGCCCGGGAACACCACCAGCGCTTTCGCCATGTAAGCGAACCAGAACTTGCGCATGAAGAAATAATGGAACTCAAAGGAAAGCTCCGGGGTGATATACGGGTTCGGCCGCTGTTCAAATGGCAGTCCGATATTCAGCCCTATGGTCTTCCCGCCGGCATCCTGAGCCCCGCGATTAGCCGCTTCCATGATTCCCGGCCCGCCACCCGAACAGATCACGAACCGGTGCGGGCAGCATTCAATACCCGACGACCATTCCGTCAACATCCGCGCCAGCGTGCGCGCGTCTTCATAGTAATGCCCCAGCGGCCCATCCTCCTTGAGCCGCGCCGAACCAAAGAACACAATCGTGTCCTGAATCATCTCTTCGCGAAAATGCGAGAGCGGTTCCAGATATTCTGAAATCATCCGGAGTGGCCGGGCGTCGGGGCTCTCAAGAAAGCTTTCATTGAGATAGGCCAGCGGACGTCCGCCGTTTCTTCCACTTTTATCCATCATTTGGAGTAGGCGCGGGCGGTTCCAACTGGGCTACCCGCTTCTCTAATTGTCTCATCGCCTTCACCAGATCCGGCAGCTTCGGAAAAGCCGTGATCGCGCGCAGCCATTCGCGCACCTCAAAAGCGGGCGACCCCGACATCACCGCCCCCGCCTTCACGTCCCCACCGATTCCGCTCTGCGCATAAATCACCGCGTTGTCGTGAATCGTCAGATGCCCCGAAACGCCCACCTGTCCAGCCAGCAACACGTTCTTGCCCAGAATCGAACTGCCCGCCAGCCCGGTCTGCGAACAGATAATATTATCCTCGCCCACCACGCAGGCATGCCCGATCTGCACCAGGCTATCGATCTTCGCGCCGCGCTTCACCCGGGTCTCGCCCATGCTCGCCCGGTCCACCGACGTCAGGCTCTGGATCTCCACATCGTCTTCAATCACCGTAATGCCGCTCTGCACAATTTTGAAGTGCGTGCCTTGCGCGGTCTTTGCGAAGCCATAGCCATCGCCCCCGACAACCACGCCGTTCTGCAAAATCACCCGGTCCCCAATCTGGCAGAACTCGCGCACCACCGAGTGCGAATGCGCCAGAAAATCGTCCCCAATCACTGCGCCCTCATAGATCACCGCGTGCGGATGCAGCACGGCGTTGCGACCCAGAGTCACGTTCTCCCCCACTACCGCGAACGGGCCGATGGAAGCCCCCTCGCCCACCCGCGCACTGGCCGCAATGTAGGCCTGCGGATGAATCCCCGCAGCCGGCCGCGGAGCCTGATAAAACAAAGCCAATGCCCGCGCGAAATCATGATACGGATTGGCCGAAACCAAACTCGCCGGAGCCGCCTCCGCCAGCGCCTGCCCAATCAAGATCGCCGCCGCCTTCGTACTCTTCACCTTAGGCGCGTACTTCGGATTCGCCAGAAACGTCAACTCCGTGGGTCCCGCCCGTTCCATCGGCGCAACCCCGGTGATCTCAATAGACCCATCGCCAAACAAACCGCAGCCCAATTGAGCAGCCAACTCATGCAGAGGGATAGACTTCACAGCTCTGATTGTACGTGGGAAGACCCGAGTCCACCGCGGATTTGCATCGCGCCGCGCGTGGCGTACCAGCATGGTTCTACGCTGGGCTCCCGGCACCGCTGCACCCCGAAATGAAATAAGATCGAGCGATGCGCCTTGCGTTCCTTTACCTCCTCTTCGCCTTGGCCCTCCCAGCCGCCAAACCCGACCCCTTACCCGCCACGCCCGCCGACCTCGCCCAGGGCCAAAAACTCTTCCGCAACTACTGCGGTTTATGCCACGGCCCCAAGGGCGAAGGCAGCCGGGGGCCGATGTTGACGCGCGCGAAACTCAGCCGCGCCCCCGACGACGCCGCGCTTGTGAAGATCCTCACCGAAGGTATCCGTGGCACCGAAATGCCCAGCGCCGGGGGCGTCATGTCCGGCCGTGAGATCCGCCAGACCGCAGCCTACGTGCGCTCCCTGGGGAGAATTGACAGCAGGCCCATCCTCGGCAATCCCGCGCTCGGCGCAGCCCTCTACCGCGCCAAAGGCAACTGCACTGCCTGCCATTCGCTGCACGGAGAAGGCGGCGTGGCTGGCCCCGACCTCACCGACATCGGCGAACGCCGCAGCCCCGAATACCTGCGCAACGCTCTCCTCAACCCTGAAGCCGACCTGCCCGAAGGCTACCTGCTGG
>JBBQUE010000294.1:0-5046 GCA_038212805.1 Bryobacterales bacterium
TGATGCCCCAGAGCCGTTTCAAGCGGGGCCACGCTGGTTATATCCACGTCGTCCCCTTCCCAAGGGAGTTCCAGCAACCCGGCTAAATCACTGATACGCAATCTAATGCTGCCCGTAATTCAGTTCGCCCACCTCAAGCCGCAACGCCAGCTTATTCTGCGGCGGAGGCAGCGGACAAGTGGCATACGGGGTGAACGCGCAAGGCGGGTTGTAGGCCTTATTGAAATCCACCACCACCTTGCCCGGCTTAGCCAGATCCGTGGGCAGGTCGGCATGCAGGAATCGCCCCGCCGGATAGGTTTCCTTCCCGGCTGTCTGGTCTTTAAAGATGAAGAACAGGTCGCCGTCTTCAATCACCGCGTCCAGCCGGATAGTTTTTCCAAGCAAAGGAAATTCTACGTGACCCGGGCTCGGCCTTTTCTCCGTTTCGCCCATAATATTGGGTATTGCCAGGGTAATTGGAGGGGTATGCGGAACCCATTTCGCCTCAATTCGATACTCCGGCCGTACCGGGTACCAGTGCAGGCCGGTGAAATGCGCGCGGGCTTCACTGCGTGGATCTTTCACCCGTACGGCATCGCGCTCTCCGCGATGGATCACAAACCAGGTTATGCCGTCCACGCGCACCAGATCTGGTTTGGCATCGCCCGCGTCCGATTTCAAGGGCATCCCCGCACCCGCCGCCGGTTTCCAAGTCGCGCGCCCGGCATGATACTCAATCACGCCTGCCTTGGCCGGTCCGCGCGCCAGCCGCACCGCGCTATTCGCATCCCGGCCTACGGTATTCGCGCCCTCCCGCAACCAAACCAGGCCGGCCAGGCTCAGCCACCCGTCCTCCGCCTTTAGTTTCGCTTCGCGCTGCTGGCGCCATTGATCCAGGGACTGCGTGTAGGTCAAGGCCGCCCACGCTGTCAGCGGCAAAAGTACTAAGGATGCGGCAAGGGCAGCAGTTCCGCGCATAGTGGATCGATTATACCGCCATCATATTCGCGATACAGTAGTTGGGTGTTCCATGGCGTACCGTCATACTATTGGCCCGCTTACATACCAGTTTGACGATCTGAAGACCTTGCTTGCGAGAGCTACTCCAGCCAGGTCCGGCGATGAACTCGCCGGCATCGCCGCACAATCCGCGGAAGAGCGCGTCGCCGCTCAGATGTGTCTCGCGGACCTGCCCCTGTCACGCTTTCTCACGGACGTCGTGATTCGTTATGAGGGCGATGAAGTCACCCGCCTGATCATCGACGGGCATAAATCGGTAGCCTTCGCGCCTGTGTCTCATTTAACCGTGGGCGGGTTCCGGGACTGGCTTTTAAGTGATGAGGCCTCCCCCGAAACCCTGACCGCTCTCGCGCCTGGCGTGACGCCGGAGATGGCGGCGGGCGTATCGAAGATCATGCGCCTGCAGGACTTGGTTTCAGTGGCCGCCAAAATCCGCGTGGTCACTCGTTTTCGCAACACGTTGGGATTGTCCGGACGGCTTTCCTCGCGCTTGCAGCCGAATCATCCCACCGACGATCCCAAAGGGGTGGCGGCCAGCATTGTGGATGGGCTGATGCTGGGCAGCGGCGATGCGGTGATCGGCGTGAACCCCGCTTCCGACAATCCGCGCACCGTGGAAACGCTGCTGCACCTGCTGGACCGGATCCGGGAGACGTATGCCATTCCCACGCAATGCTGCGTGCTGGCGCACGTTACCACTTTGATGGAGCTGATGTCGCGCGGCGCGCCGGTGGATCTGGTATTCCAATCCATCGCCGGCACGGAGGCCGCCAACCGCGCCTTCGGAATCACGCTGGCCATGCTGGAGGAAGCGCAGTGGCAGGCGCTGGCGTTAAAGCGCGGCACTGCCGGAAACAACGTCATGTATTTCGAGACCGGCCAGGGCAGCGCGCTTTCGGCCAACGCGCATCATGGGGTGGATCAACAAACGTGCGAGGCGCGGGCGTACGCGGTGGCCCGGCGGTTCCAGCCTCTGCTGGTGAATACCGTGGTGGGCTTTATTGGGCCTGAATATCTTTACGACGGCAAGCAGATTCTGCGCGCCGCGTTGGAGGATCATTTCTGCGGCAAACTGATGGGGCTCCCGATGGGTGCTGACCTTTGTTACACGAATCATGCCGAGGCTGACCAGGACGACATGGATGCTGCCCTCACCATGCTGGGAGTGGCGGGGGTGAATTACATTATGGGCGTGCCGGGCGCGGACGACATTATGCTCAACTATCAGAGCACGTCGTTCCACGACGCTCTGTATTTGCGCAAGATTCTCGGGTTGAAACCAGCACCTGAGTTCGCTGCCTGGCTAGAGAACCGCCGTCCGGAACTGCGTGGGCTGGAGGCGTTGCTCGAAGCATGACGCCACCCCGATTCAGGGCGCGATTGCGGGATTTCACTCCCGCGCGGGTAGGTCTGGGACGAACCGGGCACAGCCTGCCGACGCGTGAACTGCTGGACTTCCAGTTGGCCCACGCGCGGGCCAGGGATGCCGTTCATGCCAGCCTGGATACAGCCATGCTGGCGCTGGAGTGGGCAGAGCGCGGCCATGAAGTGTTGCTGGCCCGGAGCGCGGCGCAAGATCGTAATGTGTATCTTCGCCGGCCGGACCTGGGCCGCCGCCTGAGCGATCTTTCGCGCCTGGTGTTAGGTGCGCGGCGCAATGATTTCGACGTGGTGTTCGTGGTGGCGGACGGCTTGTCGGCGCTGGCCATTGAGCGGCACGCTTCGCGCTTGCTGGACCTGGTGCTGCCGCGCCTGGACGCGCCGGCTTGGCGGGTGGCACCCCTGGTCCTGGTGGAACAAGGGCGGGTGGCCATCGGGGATGAGATCGGCCTGGTGCTGGGGGCGGCGTTGTCCGTCATTCTGATTGGGGAGCGCCCCGGATTGAGTTCGCCCGATAGCTTGGGAATTTACCTGACGTGGGATCCGCGTCCCGGGCTGACCGATGCCGGGCGGAATTGTATTTCGAATATCCATGGCCAGGGTTTGAGCTACGAAGCGGCGGCGCATAAGCTGCTCTTTCTGATGACGGAGGCGCGCCGGCGCGAACTCTCGGGTGTTGCGCTGAAGGAAACCGCGGGGTTGCTGGGGGCTTAACTTGTAGTACGCTTGCGGTATGAATTTCATCCTCCTTGCTGTCGTCGTTGTGTTGTTTCTATTACTGTCGTCCAGCCTCAGAATCGCGCGTGAATACCAGCGGGCGGTGGTGTTTCGCCTGGGGCGTTATGTTGGTCTGCGCGGCCCCGGATTGTTCTGGCTGATTCCGTTCGGCATTGAAAACGAAACCCGTATCGATCTAAGAGTGGTTACGGCACCCATCGAACAGCAGGAAACCATTACCCGCGACAGCGTTACGGTCAAGGTGAATGCCGTCCTGTGGTACCGCGTGAGCGATCCCCAGAAGGCGGTTCTGAACGTCGAGAATTTTCGCGCCGCCGTCCAGCAGGTGGCTCTCACCAGCCTCCGCAACGTGATCGGCCAGCACGATCTTGACGAGGTTCTCAAGGCGCGCGACCAGATCAATGCGATCTTAAGCCGGAACGTGATTGAAAACATCACTCCCTGGGGCGTGGCCGTCGAGTTGCTAGAGATGAAAGACGTGGAGATCCCGCAGGACATGCAGCGCGTTATGGCCATGGAAGCCGAAGCCATGCGCGAGAAACGGGCCCGCATCATCAAGGCTGAGGCCGAACTGGAAGCTTCGAAGAAGCTGGCAGAAGCCGCTCAATTGATGGTGGGCAACCCGGCCGCTTTGGAACTACGGCGCATGCAGATGGTGGCCGAAGTGGGCGCGGAGAACAACAGCACCACCGTCATAATGATGCCCGCTGAATTCGTTCAGATGGCGGGAAGCCTGTCGAAGTTTCTGGAAGGGAAGAAACCCGCTGCCTAAACGCCCTATCGATGGGCACCTGATGGTTCCGATGCCCTCAAAAACAGGTCGGGATTGACCTTCCCGCCCGGAAGGCGCTTGATCTGCCCTCCGGTGTTGCAACCGATTGCAGATAAAGCGGTTATCACCACAATGGTGATCTGCGGAGCGGTTGTAAGTTGCCGAATCCAGGTTCAACCGCGGGCTGCTAACTTGAACCCACTCGCGGAGCAAGTCCTAACCCGCGAACCGGCACCGCGCGACGGCCTGCTTCCAGCCGGACCACAGGTCGTCGCGGCGCACCGTGCTCATATTCGGCTCAAACACGCGGTCGGCCCGCCAGAAGTTTTCCACCTCTTCCAGATTCCGGAAGAACCCGGTGGCCAAGCCCGCCAGGTAGGCCGCGCCCAGGGCGGTAGTTTCCACGTCGGTGGGCCGCACAATGCGCTTACCCAGAATGTCGGCCTGGAACTGTAGCAGGAAATTATTGGCCGAAGCTCCGCCATCCACGCGCAATTCCTTCAGGCTCTCGCCGCTGTCGGCTTCCATGGCTTCCACCAGCTCCCGCACCTGGTAGGCCAGCCCTTCTAGCGTGGCGCGCACAATCTCGGCGCGGCCGGTCCCCTGGGTCAACCCGCTCAACATCCCGCGCGCCCGCGAATCCCAGTGTGGCGACCCCAACCCCACAAACGCGGGCACGAAATAGACTCCTCCGGTATCGGGAACGGAGCCGGCAATCGCTTCGGACTCGGCCACCGTGGCGATGATCCCCAGCTTGTCGCGCAGCCATTGCACCGCCGCGCCCCCGATAAAGATGCTGCCTTCCACCGCGAATTGGGCGCTCTGGTCAATGGACGCGGCGCGCGTGCCCAGCAGGCGATTCTTCGAAACCGGCTGCCGGTTTCCGGTGTGCATCAAAGCGAAACAGCCGGTGCCATACGTGTTCTTCGAAAGGCCGGGACGGAAGCAAGCCTGGCCACACAGCGCGGCCTGTTGATCCCCGGCGATCCCGGCGATGGGAATCTCGGCTCCAAAGTGCTCGGCGGCCGCCACGCCCGCCACTGAACTGGAGGGCACTATGCGCGGTAGCATGCTGCGGGGAACCCCGAAGATGCGCAGCAGTTCTTCGTCCCAATCGCCCGTGCCAATGTCCATCAGCATGGTGCGGGAGGCGT
>JBBQUE010000295.1:0-5040 GCA_038212805.1 Bryobacterales bacterium
TTTGGCTTTCCGTCCGGCATACCCATGTCCTGGATGACGGTCTCCCATTCATCGCGGGTATTTTTTACCTGCAAATAAGGCGGCGTCAAGCCACCCTTGCCTTCCTGGGCCGCAGCCATAAACGTACTGCCATCCGCCCAATCCACCCAGCCGTTCAAAATCAATACAGCCTTGTTCTGTTTCGCGGCCGCGGGCCCAAAGTCCAGGTCTAACTCATGCATCTCCGCAATGCCTACCTGATCGCGCCGGAACGTATCCACATAGTTGCGGTCCTTCTTCAACAGCTTGGGCAATACATCCACCCCACGGTTGTCCCGCGCCGCCACAGGATACATCCGCCGCGCCGCTCCATAAAGACGAAACTCCGGGAATGGCGGACTCTTCCAGCGCTCACCAGTGAAAATATCCACCGTCGCCGGATGATCCACCGCAGTCAGCTGCACTTGATCCAGATACGATACTTCGCTCAACTCCTCGGTAACACGCACCTCGTACTTCCCGTCGCGCACCAGTAACGCTTCGCCCGGTATCTGAATGTACTCGTCATGATCGGTAGCAAAATACTCCCCATCCCCCGAACTCGCACCCAGCGGAGCTACGCCCAACACATCCGTAATAAATTCAAACCCCCGCCCGTTCCACGTCCAGATCATCGGGCACGATCCCGAAAGCCGCTGCGCTTCTTTATACACATACGTCTTCCCAGCCGCCTGCTTGGTCTCGTTCTGGATCAACCCGTTCGGCCAACTGATCCGAACCGTATCGGCCTCAGCCCGCCCACCCAGATCAAACACCAATGGCACGCCATCGTAAACCTGCTTCTGATACGATGCTCCGGCTTTCACTTCCACCTGCGCCCCAGCGGCCAACTTCAGATTCTTCACTCCCAGCAACTGCACGCGGATCCACTTACCCGTCGACGGC
Organism: Bryobacterales bacterium; assembly: GCA_038212805.1. Taxonomy (GTDB): domain Bacteria; phylum Acidobacteriota; class Terriglobia; order Bryobacterales; family Bryobacteraceae; genus JANXQZ01. The sequence goes on from JBBQUE010000295.1 coordinate 925, forward strand.
CGGTCAGACGGAATACTCCCATCACTTACCGGTGTCCCCGCGAAACGGAACTTACCCCGATCGTTCGTCAACGTGCCCGCCGATGTTACTAAGTCGAGCCAGCTGTCGTGATTAACATCTTCCACCCGCAACCCGCCCGCGCCCGCCGGAAGCTCCCCAATTGGTACAGCTTCATATTTCCCAGCCAGCAAATCATGATACAAAACGCCCACGCGATCCTGATACGTCACCACCAGATCAAACGATTTACTATCCGCCTGCCAGCGATACGCCACCGCATCCAGAGCCTTCCCCGCCACAAACGGAAAGTCCTTCGTATGATCCGCGAAACCCGCCGTCCCCTGGTTACGCATCAGCACCGCTGAATCGCCCAGCAGCAATAAATCCAGGTCGTAATCGTGATCGTAATCCAACCAAACTGCTTTCCGGAACACGCCCGAGGGCAGATCGGCCGCATACTTCTGAAACTTGCCCTTCACATTCCGGTAAAGCAGCGGCCCCTGCTCTGTAAGTACGCAAAGGTCCGCCAGCCCATCGTTATCGAAATCTCCCGCGCTTGCCGAAATCACCCCGCGAATCCCGCCTAACCCGGAATCGGCCACCTTCTGCGTCCCATTCCGCAGTACCGTAAAACCATCCCGATTCCACAGGATCAGGTCCGCATTCATTACCAGCTGGCCCGTCTGACCCACCGCCAATTTCGTCCGGGGCGGCCCCGCGGGTTGCGACCCTTTGTTATCAATCTGGATATCAATCGGGTCGTAGATCTCCGCATAATCGCTCCACTCCATATCCTCCGGAGTGGCCGAACCTTCCTGCGCTTTCTTCAGCCGTTGAAACGCAGCCAGCTCCACCGCGCCCTGTTGTTTCTTACTTTGCTGCCGGTAGATGTTATACAGCTGGAAGTGCGGAGCCGCCAGGTTCTCATTCAACCGCGCCGCCTCCACAAACTGCGCCTCCGCCTTCCCTAAATCACCTGCCTGCTTATACAACGCACCCAGATTGTAATGGGAAATCGGCTCCGTGGGCACCAGTTCAATCATCTTCACGAACTGGGGAATCGCCCGCTCCACATCGCCATCTTTGCGATAGACAATGCCCAGGTTAAACCAGGTATGCGGAAGCGTGGGGGCCTGCGCCTGCACCTTCAAAAGCTCGTCCACGCCCTCTTTCGTCTTACCGGCCCGCAGCAATGCAAGGCCATAATTCAATCGCTCCCGAGCGGAATTCGGAGCCAGCGCCAAAGCCTTCTTGAACTCGTCCACCGCCTGTGGTTGCGTGGTCGGATTCTCATAGAACGCCTTTCCCAAATTCCGGAAGCGCCACAGGCGTTCTTCTAGAGCGCTGTTGGAATCAGCGGCGAAGAGCAGCAAACAAAATGAAATCAACCAGAAGCGGGACATCGGCTTGGACGTTATTCATTATTATATGGCCCCGCCAGAAGCGTTATGCCGTAATGATCGAAGCCCGCCCGATCTCGGCGATCGTCCGCGTCCCGCACTGCTTCATGATCAGCTCCAGCTCCCCCCGCAAAATATCCAGGACCCGCTCCACGCCCGGCTGCCCAAACGCGCTCGATGCCCACAGATAAGGCCGACCAATCCCCACCGCCTTCGCACCCAACGCCAGCGCCTTGAAGATATCCGTGCCCCGCCGGAAGCCCCCATCAATCAGCACCGGGATCTGTCCAGCCGCGCCTTCCAGTACCTCTGGCAGACATTCAATCGTGCCCCGTCCGCTCTCTTCCGCCCTGCCGCCATGGTTCGAAACAATGATGCCATCCACGCCATTCTCACGGCAAAGCACCGCATCCTCGCGCGTTTCAATGCCCTTGATCAACAGCTTCATCTTCGTCAGCGCCCGCAGCTTCCGCACCGTCTCCCACGTCAAAGACGGGCTGTTCGTGGTCAGCCCCGTCATGTCGATGCCCTTGTACATCGTCTTGCGCGAATAGAATTGTCCCGGTCCATGGCATGTGGAGCACTGGCGCGTATCATTGCGCTTCATCCGCTCCAAGGTTTCCGTATTCCGGCCAGCCGTGGTGTCCACCGTAAACGCCAGCACCGGGCAACCCGCCTGCTCCGCATGATGTACAAAGTTCTCGGTAACCGCCCAGCTCTGTGAGGCATAGAGTTGAAACCACAGCGGCCCCTGCACGGTTTCCGCAATGCGCTCAATCGGCGTATTCGTCACGCTCGAAAGAATCATCAGATTCTTGCGGGATCCAGCCGCGCGCGCCACCGGTAATTCGCCTTCCGGATTGAATGCCTTTTGATTTCCCGTGGGGCACAGAAATATCGGCGTATTCCAATGATGCCCAAACAAATCGATCGCCATATCCACATGGCTTACGTCAATCAACCGGCGCGGCCGCAGCTTGATTTTCTGAAAGCCCTCCCGGTTCGCGCGCAGTGTCAAATCGTCATCCACGCCCGTGGCCATGTATCCAAAATGCGCGGGCGGCAATGCGGCACGCGCGGCCGCTTCAAACTCCATCACATTCAGCGCGCTCTTCGGATCGGCCAGTATCTCCTGCCACGCACCAGCAGGCCAAGCAGCCAGCAGCGGGCTCGCCGCAAGATATTTCACAAAATCCCGGCGGTGCCGCGGGGCGATATTTGGGTCTCTCATTGAATCGTTATTCTATCCTGAAAGGAGGATACAGCTCCCGGGAGGATCATGTCCGCAGAACGCACACGCCTCGAAGAATCAGCACGCCGTGACAAACACTGGAAGCGCTGGGGTCCGTATTTGGCCGAACGCTCCTGGGGCAATCCGCGCGAAGATTACAGCGCCGATGGCTCCGCGTGGGAATATTTTTCGCACGATCAATCCCGCTCCCGCGCTTACCGCTGGACGGAAGACGGCTTAGCGGGCATCTGCGATAACCATCAGCGCCTTTGTTTCGCCCTCGCGTTGTGGAACGGGCAGGATCCCATCTTGAAAGAGCGGCTCTTCGGCCTCAGCGGTCCCGAAGGCAACCATGGCGAGGACGTGAAAGAGTATTACTTCTATCTCGATTCCACACCCACGCATTCCTACATGAAGTACCTGTACAAGTATCCGCAGGCCGCTTATCCCTACGCCGCTCTCGTCCAGACAAACGCCGGGCGCGACCGCCACAACCCGGAGTTCGAATTAATAGACACGGGGATCTTCGAAGACAACCGCTATTTTGACGTCTTCGTGGAATACGCCAAGGCCGACGTGAACGACATTCTCATCCGCATCACAGCCGTCAACCGCGGGCCGGATGCCGCGCCACTGCATATCCTCCCAACGCTCTGGTTTCGTAACACCTGGGCATGGTGCCAGGATGCGAATCAGCCCGCCCTCGCAAAGATCGGCGATTCCACCATCGGAATCCAGGAAGAATCGCTAGGCACGCTGCAGTTCTCGTTTGAAGGCAATCCAACGCTCCTCTTCACTAACAACGAAACCAACTCCGCCCGTCTCTTCCATGCCGCCAATTCCCCGCGCTTCGCCAAGGATGCCTTTCACGATTACGTGATCCATGGCCGCAAGGACGCGGTCAATCCGGAAAACACGGGCACCAAGGCATGCGGCTTGTATGAGCTATCCCTGCAGCCCGGCGAATCTAAGGAAATTCGCTTACGCCTCCACGCCGGCGGCGAAACTATCCCGCTCGATTTTGACGCCACCTTCAACGCCCGCATCGCCGAAGCCAATGACTTCTACAGCTTCGCGCCGCACTTATCCGACGACGGGCGCAACGTGCAGCGCCAGGCCTTCGCCGGCCTGTTGTGGAGCAAGCAGTTTTATCACTTCGTTGTTGAGACCTGGCTCAAGGGCGATCCCACCATGCCCCCACCTCCGCCAGACCGCGCCGGAGGCCGTAACAAGTCCTGGTTTCATCTCTACAACGACGACGTTCTCTCCATCCCCGATAAGTGGGAATACCCGTGGTACGCCGCTTGGGACCTGGCATTCCACATGATCCCGTTCGCATTAGTGGACCCGGATTTTGCGAAGGATCAGCTAAAGCTCTTCCTGCGCGAATGGTACATGGCGCCCAGCGGCAAACTGCCCGCCTACGAATGGGAGTTTAACGACGCCAATCCACCCGTGCACGCCTGGTCCTGCTGGCGCGTGTTC
>JBBQUE010000296.1:0-5031 GCA_038212805.1 Bryobacterales bacterium
GGAAACTTCACCGGGGTACCCAAGCGCCACCATGATGAGCGCCAGTACCGCCAACTTGGTGGCCTTGGAAGTTCCCTGGTTTCCCGGCAAACGCATCACCAGAACCAACTCGGTGACAAGAAGTGGCACCGTGAGCATCCAATCCATGTAGCGGTAGGCATCATTGAAAGGCCGGCCAGTAATCGTCACAACCTTGTTAATCACGCTGTAAGCCTCAACCCAACTATTGAAAATACGGAAATAGTGGTAGAGAGCAACCATCGTCACAATGCCCGAAATCGTGACCGCGGTCTTATATTGGGGTGCAACCTGAGAGCGACTGACAAACAAGAAAATCGTCGCAGCACCCATGGCAGCCAGGACAAAAGAAAAAGCGTTGTAGACAAGGCTGTATTGACCGTACGAAAGTGCTTCCATATCTAAACTCCTGAAGAACGCTGAGATCGGGCATCAATGAAAGCTGGAGTCCTGGTATGGGTCGGCCCAACTTCACACGCACCTTCTCGCTAGCGGGATTTCTCGGTAATAGGATTAAGGTTTTGTTGATTGGATCTATAAAAAAACGATTCTTTGGAATTATTTGTTCGCCAGTGGCTATCTGAAGGCGAGGCGCTCGCCGGACGACGTACAGTTGTGGTTGCCGCTCAAATTCTCCGGACGATCCGGTCGTCTGCATCATCATCCGGCCAGCCAGCCGATGTCGTGGTTTCGATCGCCTCTGTAAATTTGGACCCCTTTGCCAAGACCATTTTGGGTCTCGCATTTGCTTACGTCTAACGTGCCTGATTCGTCTCTGAGGACGGCATAGGCTTCGAAGCCGTCCCCCTGCCATTCCGGCACTCGAAGCGGCGCTCGGGTGGCATCCCTGCGGAGCCCTCTCCTCCGTTTAAATGCGTCCAGTGTAACGCAACCATCCTGGCGCGAAAAGCGCTAGATACCAAGAGTTCGGGGATACAGTCCTTGAGTTCAGCACTTCGATCTTTCTTACGCTTTGGGCCGTCACAAGCGGGCCTCCATTTTGTACAGAGCCGCCGGTGGCTGGTAACCGAGGCTCTGGTGCAGCCGCTCATGAGTGTAAAAGGGGAGGTAGCGTTCGATCCCTGCGCGCGCTTCCCTCACAGATGCGTAATCTTTCAGCTACACCTCCTCATATCTGACGACCTCCACAGCCTTGATAAAAAATGTTGTCCGTGCAGCGTCCTTGTCCGTCCATGCCGATCGCGATCCCTTTGGCCTGCGGTTCACCCGTGAACCTCTCGTTGGTGAACTGCAAACCCTGATCGCTGTTAAAAAGTTCCGGCCGCCCCCGCCATAAGGCGCGTTTCAGCGCCTCGACGCAGAAGTTGAGTTCCTTCGTCAGCGACGTGACCAGGGCCCCCCCGGCCATCCGGATCTACGTGATGTCCGTACTCCACACTTGGTTCATTCGCGCCACGTTGACTCCTCTCAGCAGGTAGGGATAAATCCTGTGCCCCTCGCCTGGTCGGCTCAGCCTCGGCTTCGGGTAGACCGCCTCGATTCCCATCACATCCATGAGTCTCGACACCTTCTTGCAGTTCACTTCAAAGCCTTTAGCCTGCAGCCACTCCATCATTCCGTGACTTCCGTAAAACGGTGTCTTCGCCGATAATACAGACCGGCCAGGTTCACACCCAGCAATTCGCATTGCCGACTTATGCTGATTTCCGCGTGCTCCCAGTCCAACAGTTGGCGAAAATTCTCAGTCGAGCATGCCGACCCCTTTTTAACCAGTCCAATTCGACCCTTCGGCACCCAATCTGCTCGAATCGCGCATCTGTCTCCGCCTGGTTGGTGCTCGCCGGGCGGGTCCGACCGTCCACGAACAACTGCGGCAGTCGCTCCAGCGCGGACTTGCGCCACTTCGCGATCTGTATCGCATGCACCCTGAACCGCGAGCCCAGTTGGCTCAACTTCTCCTTTGTTGACGACCCGTAGAAATATTAGCTTATTGCCTAGTCTGAATTCCTGGGACCACTACAAGGCCGGGCGGGTTCGGCGAGGGGAGAAGCGCAAAAATAGCCTCCAGCCACGCACCGGATCGTCTGTGGTTGATAGCTTGCAAGCTGCGACAATGACTCCAGTTTTTCGTTATCCACCAGTGGCTCAAGCAAGAAACGCCGCGGGAAAGATCTCTTTGAGACGGTGCCGGTCGAGAACAGAAAAAAGCGTGGCGTGGCCTCACTGCGTCCATCGCGGTTGTAGCGCGCCAGCCAGATTTGAATCGACTTCCAGAAGTCTGTGGAGAAGTCAGTCAGTCGATCTCCGGCTCCCTTGTGCTTTAGAGAAGCCAGAGTCTTAAGACCATCCTTGTCCACGAAGTCACGGTCATTGTCCTTCTCATCAGGACGGAGGTACCCTCTGGTAGTGGCAAGAGCCTGAGCAGAGCGAAGCGAGGCTATTATATGTATCCAAGACCTTGTTCGCCAGCGGAATACTAATCAGTGGACGGTTCCGCCATGCTCAAATCGTTATATCGGTTTTCGGTTGATTGAATAATGAGAAGCGAGCGTCAGCGGAGGCAAACCTTGACCATGGCACCTCATCGATCTGCAATTCCTTCTTTCCCACCCGGCAGCACGGACTGCAAGCCGAGTTCGTGCGCCAACAGTACAAGTGATCGCACCAAAACGGTTTCTCGTGGAGAGGGCGTGCGGGACAATTTACTCGGACCTGTGCTCTGACACCTACTAGGCTGAACCCCTGGTGGCATCCGCCGTTTTGGGGCCGTGGTTGGGCGTTACGGGACCCGGTAGAGGAATCGAACACACCGCGATGCCATGGCGCGGGGCAGGATGGAGCGGCCGTTGCCGCCGGACGCGATACGTGGCACGCGGTTTGAAAGCAGTCCGAGGGCACCATCATGAGGAGTCCACCTGCGTGGGATAGGGCTCCGCGGGCAGGTTGCCGATCCGGATCGTCTGTCCTACCCGGCAGACAGGACACAGAGCCACCAGAGCCTCGCTGCCCCCACGCATTCGCCGATCTGCTGGCCCGAGGGTAGCAAGCCGGTGCCTGCGGCCAGTAAGCCGCGGCAATACGCGGGAGTGCTTTCTTATTCCGGCTTCTTAATGCCGGATGCGCTGGGAAGCCTTGCGGCGGATGAACTCGCCGGCACCCATGGTCATGTGGCTGGAATCAATACCGGCTCATAAAACTTTTCCAAGGGCGCAGTGATAGAGTAACCAGAGACATGATCAGCCGTAGACTTTTCCTGCAATCGGCAGTAGCCGCCGCCGCCGTGGCGCAGACGAAAACCGAGTTGCCATGGGGCGAGCCGGTGCTGGATATTCATCTTCATTTGCGAAACACGGTGGATGGGAATTTCGCGCACATCGAAGGGAGTGGCGTGCAGCGGGCGGTAATCCTGACGAACGCCAGCGCCGCGGACCGGGTGAAGGCGATCCAGGCCAAGTATCCTGGACGGTTTGAGTGGGCAGCCAGCTCTGACATCGCCAAGCCGGAAGCTGCTGAGTTATTGCGGACCGCGGTGAAGAACGGAGCGCGGGGACTGGCGGAGATCAAGTTCCATGTGGCGGCGGATGGCCCGGAGTTGCAGCGCATGTACGCGCTGGCGGCTGAATTGAACGTCCCGATTCTGGTGCACTTTCAGGAAGTGGAGCACGTCGCCGGAGAGGGCTTATTCAGCACCGGCGTGAAGAAACTGGCGGCCATGCTGAAAGCTTATCCGAAGACCACGTTTATTGGCCATGCGGATGCGTTTTGGGCTAATGTGAGCGCCGATTACGCGGAGCAGGCGGCGTACCCGTCAGGGCCGGTGAAGCGCGGTGGCGTGACCGACAAACTGTTGTCCGATTATCCAAACTTGTATGGGGATTTGTCGGCAAATTCGGGGAACAACGCGATGTCGAGGGATCCGGAGTTTACCGCGGGTTTTTTGGAACGGCACCAGAATAAATTGATGTTCGGAAGCGATTGCGGGTGCTCGGACGGTCATGGTTCCGGGACCGGGCAACCCAATAATCCGGGGGCCAGCCGGTTGGCGGGCAAGTGCGTGGCGCGCGAAACCTTGACCTTGCTGAAGAAATCCACCAAGCCTGAGGTGTTCCGGAAGCTGGTTTGGCAGAACGGCCATCGCACGTTCAAAATCGATCCGAAGCTAGCTTAGGGCGCGTCTGAGCCACTTTGTCCCACACTCCGGTTAAGCCGCTGCCAGTTTGTCCCGCCAACGGACCGAGTGGTAGCCGCTAGTCTTTTCGAATCAATCACTTGCTGTTTGGACCCGCGCCTGCTTTTAACGACGGCATGAGACGCTTGATTCTGTCATCTTTGCTACTAACTTCGCTCGGTTTCGCCGCAAACCCCAAAGTGGCGCGCGAACTGGAGCGCTTCCAGCCCGATACTCCGGTTGATGTGATTGTGCAGTACCGCCAGGAGCCTACGGCACGGCAACATGACAAGATCCGGAAGAATTACGGAGGCGAGCTTCGCCACCATCTGGGGGTGATCCGGGCCGGTGCTTATTCTGGACTTCGCCCCCGCCAGCTAGAACAGATTGCCAACGACCCGGAAGTGGAAAACATCTCGGCGGATAACGCCGTATGGGGCGCGCTTGACAACACGGCCGGAGCGATTGGGGCACAGTCCGCGTGGAGCAAGGGCCTCTTGGGCGACGGCATTGGCGTGGCGGTAATCGATAGCGGCGTGGCACTAGAGTACAAATCTTTTGTGGCCTATTCGCAAAGCTTCGTGGCGGGTGACGCGTCCGTGGACGACTCCTTCGGGCACGGGACGCACGTAATGGGGATTCTATCTGTTCCCCAGGGCCTGGATGTCGGCGGACGCACATTCAGCGGAATTTCACCGAACGTTTCGCTGATCAATTTGCGGGTTCTGAACAGGACGGGAATTGGAACGGACAGTGCGGTGATCGCCGCCATCCAAAAAGCCATCGCGCTGAAAAGCACTTATGGGATCCGGATCATTAATCTGTCGCTAGGGCGTCCGGTGACACAAAGCTATAAGACGGATCCGCTCTGCCAGGCAGTGGAA
>JBBQUE010000297.1:0-5023 GCA_038212805.1 Bryobacterales bacterium
TATCGCCTTTGGCTGGTCAGTCTCGGCATCAGACGAACCAAAGCCTCGTCGGGTGCTGGAGTACCCTGGCAGGAGGCCAATTCCTGGGTCCATAGTCCAGATGCGAGCAAAATATTTTCGTCAGCGGCATCGCTAAGCGAAGCTGGTTTCCGTTTGCTTGCAATGGCTGCTTTCGCATCCGCTAGAGTGGACTGCTGCGCCGGGCAGCGTTGCGCAAGAACAAGCAGACGCGATAACAATTCCCGGCTGCGCTCATAGCGATCGGCTGCCTTGAGACCGGGAAGTGCGGGATCAAGCGCCAGAATCGATTCACAGAGCTCAATGCGCGACTGGGCCGTAGTGTCATCCGGAGCGATGCTGTGCGCGGCGGCAAACGCCTTCTCCGCGAGCGCAAAATCGCCCAGGGCCATATAGCTTTCACCCAGTCCATCGAATGCAGTAGCATCCCCCGGGCCGCGGCTTAGCATGTCGCGATAGAGAGCCGCTGCCTGGGTAGGCAATCCCGCATCGTCAAGCATCTTTGCTACCCGCTTCTGCAATTCCGGCTGGCGTGGAATTTCCGCGGCTAACGCAAGCAACTCCGCCTGTACCTGTGATCGCCGCCCCGCTTTGTTCAAGACTCCGATGAGCTCGATGCGCGCATCGATCCGGTTTTGCTGAGGGAGCTTTCCCTTTTCCTCGCGGGGCCACGCGCCGTTCATAGCGCGGCGATAATCTGTGACAGCTTCATCAATATTGCCCATTTGTGCTGCGATGCGGGCCAATCCGAGATGTGCTGGAGCGTTATCCGCCCGTTCGCTGATAACTTCTTTTAGATAGACTGCGCCTTCGTCCAGATGGTTAGCCTCCGCCAACGCCAGGCCCAGGGCCAGCCGGTTATCCAGGCTGGGCGCGATCGACAACGCATTCCGGAACTGCTCTACCGCCTCTTCGTACCGTTGATTCGTTACTAGAGTTTTGCCTGTCTGGTAAGACTGTTGAGCCCGGGTTACGCGCCCAGCGCGATAGAAGTAATTTAGAAATGCGAGTAGGGCGAACAGTACGATCAGGCCAGTCACGGCTCCAGCTATCGGCAGGATGCGGCGGCTGCCCGTGGCATGCGGCGCGACGTCTTCGGGTCTCCCAATGCGGTAGGCGGCGAGGACATCGTCAAACGAAACGGTACCCTTTAGGTCCCGTACGTTAGAGCGGCTTACGACCGGGAGTACTTCCAGCTCTTGTTGGGCAAACCTGTGCATGGCGTCATCGAGACTATGGTCGGCGTGGAGATGGGGAAAGTTCTCGATTGATAACTTTTGGGCGGGTCCTGGATCGGGTATCAGGCTGGCCAGCGACTCCGAACCCCGATTCGCATCGATCGCCTCATCCAATTGCCGAATCGTGACCATTCCGCACAGACCGCTCGGATCTACCACTGGCCAGGCACAGCGCTCCCGATCCACCGAAGCCAATGCCTGGGAAATTGTTTCTGAAGCGGACAATACCTGAGCGGCTGGCTGAAAGGCATTTCCCACCATCAGTAACGATCCGCGCACGCGCCGGCCCGAAGGCAGATGAATACCGTCCTGATGCTGCAGTGCCTCGTATATTGGCTCTTCCTGAAAGCGGCTGGAAATGAAATAGCTGATAAGATTGGCGATCATCAAAGGAACGACGATCGAGTAGTCCCGGGTCATCTCGAAGATCATGATCACGGAGGTGAGGGGCACGCGCACGATGCCCGCAAATGCTGCGCCCATGCCGACCAGAGCATAAGCGCCGACGCTGCCGGTGTAGTCGGGCATCAGCATGTGAGCGACCCCACCCACCGCGCCCCCCAGCATCGCGCCCATGAAAAGCGTAGGACCAAAAATGCCGCCCGCGTTCCCGGATGCGTAGCAAGTCGCCGTCGTGACGACTCGTAGCAAAACAAGGAGCACCATGATGCCGGGCAGCATCTTCCCATTCAGAGCCTGGCCCACATAGTTGTACCCGACGCCCAGAACCTGGGGGAAAAACCAGCCCAGAACACCCACCAGAAGGCCGCCCGCTAACGGCTGAATCCATTGCGTGGATTTTTTCAGACCGAGAAACTGCTTGCGCAGCCAAAGCAGCAGCTTCACAAAGGTCACGGACATCAGTCCCCCGGCAACGCCCAGCACTCCGTACCAAAGGAATTCCACCGGGTGCACAAGTTGGTAGGCCGGAACGTGAAACAACGGTTCGTCACCCAGCACGAGATGGAGCACAATCCAGGACGTGGCTGAACTTAAAACGATGGAGCCCAAGACCGGCGCGTTCATGTCTCCCATGACCTCCTCGAGAGAGAAGAGCACCGCGGCAATGGGTGTATTAAAAGCAGCTGCCAGAGCGGCCGCCGCGCCCACCGGGACGAGGGCCTTTATACTTGCTGGCGACAACCCGAGACGCCGGCCCAGCACCGAGGCGATGCCTGCCCCAATGTGCACGGACGGGCCTTCTCGCCCGAGAGCGATCCCGCTGGCGAGGGACATCGAGGAAACCCCGAACTTGCCGAGGACGGTGCGGAAGGAAATGAACCCGTCGCGGATGAAAAGAGCGGCCTTTGTCTGCGGTATACCACTTCCGCGCGCATCGGGAAAATAACGCGAGAGCAGGATGCCAGTGGTCAGCGCCCCCGCGACAGGGATTAGCAGTCGTCTCCAGGGGGCGCCTGCCGCCGGGTAAAGGAAAGCCCCAAGTTTGTCCGTCAGAAGAATGAAGGCAACTACTACCAGGCCGACAATCGCTCCGATGATCAACGTGATGAGGAGGAAAACCTTATCTTCGTTGGGTCCTGCCGCTCTCGCGTCGTTCGGAGGGAAGCCCTGTCTACGGTCAGACATTGCATCGCGTTTAATTTTCGCCACCTCTCCTCGCCACAACCTTCACGTTAACAGTGTGGTGGACTACAGGTCCAGTTCATTTGCTGTAATAAATTGCGGGCAGTGCTCTGCCAGGAATATGGATCGAGGCGGTCGCGTGTCCTACATACCTACCATCGGCCGGAACGCCCTGCTGCTAAACTGGGGAGTTCAAATGCATTGGAGCAAACTCTTCATCCCCACGTTACGGGACAATCCAGCGGAAGCGGAAGTGGTCAGCCATCAGTTATTGCTGCGCGGCGGCTACATCCGGCAACTCTCCGCGGGAATTTATAGCTACATGTTCCTGGCGCAGCGTACCCTGCTGAAGATCACGCGGATCGTGCGCGAGGAAATGGACGCGATGGGCGCGCAGGAGATGCTGCTGCCGATGCTGAACCCGGCGGAACTATGGCAGGAATCCGGGCGTTGGGATCTGATGGGCGACGATATGTTCCGTTTGAAAGACCGCTTCAAGCGCGACTTCTGCCTGGGCATGACGCACGAAGAGGGCATGACGGCGCTGGCCAGGGGCGAGGTCCGGAGCTACAAGCAACTCCCCCAGATCTGGTATCAGATTCAGACTAAGTTCCGGGATGAGCCGCGGCCCAAATCGGGGCTGTTGCGGCTGCGCCAGTTCATCATGAAGGATTCGTACTCCTTTGATATCGACGCCGCGGGGCTGGATCTTTCGTTCCAGAAGCACTACCAGGCCTACTGCCGGATCTTCGAACGCTGCGGGCTGAGGTACATCAGCGTGGACGCGCATTCGGGCGCGATGGGTGGCAGCCAATCCACGGAGTTCATGGTAGCGTCGCCGGCGGGTGAGGATTTCATCGTCCATTGCGCCCAGTGCGGGCACGCGGCTAATCTGGAGAAGGCTGTTTCGGTGGCAGCGCCGCCTGCGCTGGCCGATCCCGAAGGCAACCTGGAGCCGGAGCTGTTCCACACCCCGAACCTGAAGACCATCGCCGATCTGGCGCGCTTCACGGGCTTGCCGGAGACGTCGCAGATCAAGAGCCTGGTGATGGTGGCGGGCGGGGATCCGGTGTTGGTTCTGGTGCGGGGCGACCATTCGCTGAGCGAGACGAAATTCGGTTCGGCGGTGGCGGTGGGGGTAAAAGATATGCGCGCGGCACATCCGGAAGAGATTGTGCAGTGGTTTGGAGCGCAGCCAGGATCGCTGGGTCCCGTGGGCGTGAAGAACATGCGGGTTTTGATGGACCAGGCGCTGAAGGGCCGGAAGAACATGGTGGCGGGCGCCAACCAGACCGATTACCACTTGCGGCATGTTACTCCCGATGAAGACTTCCAGCCGGAATACTTTGATCTGCGCCAGGCCATGCAGGGCGATACCTGCACCCAGTGCGGCGGTCCGGTGGAGTTGTTCAAGGCCATGGAAATCGGGCACATCTTCAAGCTGGGCTACCGGTATTCGGAGGCCATGGGGCTGAAGGTGCTGAATGAGAACAGCGAGGAAGTGACGGTGATCATGGGGAGCTATGGGATCGGCGTGGAGCGGATTCTGACCTCCGCCATTGAGCTTTTCCACGATAAAGACGGCATGGCGCTGCCGTCTTCCATTGCGCCGTTCACGGTGGTGATTACGCCGGTAAACTTCGCCGACGCGACGCTTCGCCAAGCCGCCGAAGAGATCTATGCTGCATGCCTGAAAGCGGGCCTGGACGCGCTGTTGGACGACCGGGCTGAGCGTCCAGGCGTGAAGTTTAAGGATGCGGATCTGATCGGAATTCCGTACCGGATTACGGTAGGCAAGAAGCTGGTATCGGGGATGGTCGAGATCTCTGAGCGGCGAACCAAGCAGACCAGCGAAGTGCCGGTAGCGGACGCCGTTTCCTTTATTTCCCAAAAACTGAGTGAATAGTTAGCCCTTTCAAACTCCTTTCTCGATTTCTCAAGAAGCACGAACTGAACGCCGCCGATCAGGTATCCTGTGAACGGAAACGTACATGACTCTTGTCGGTGGCATTGAAGCTGGTGGAACGAAGTTTGTCTGTGGCGTGGGGACTGGTCCGGGCGAACTCCAGACCACCAGTTTTTCCACCACAACTCCTGATGAGACTCTGGACCGGGTGGCGGCGTATTTCGCTGAGCATCCGGTCGCTCGCATTGGAGTGGGATCGTTCGGCCCGCTGGATCTG
>JBBQUE010000298.1:0-5018 GCA_038212805.1 Bryobacterales bacterium
GTCCGGCAGGGACAGGTTCTCAACCACGAAGGAATCCAGACCCAGACCCAGGCCCGCGAAGGTTGGCTGCAGGAGTTCCGTGATCTTTTCGCCCAGCAGCGCCTGGTTGGACGCCATGTCGAGAAACGGCACGCCGCTCTGCGCGAATGCGTCCGTCATGCGGGCGATGATCGTGTTCCGGAGTTGGCCTTCAATGTCAGGGACGTGATAAATATCGCGGGTTCCGCTGACCTTGATGTAGAAGGTCTTAGGGTCGGCGATGCGCCAGGAGTAAATACCGTAGCCGCGCAGTCGGATGGCGCCGAACTCCTTGTCGCGGATAGTGATCGGAGTGGCCGTGCCCCAGCGCTGGTTGGTCTGCAGACGCGTAGCAAAGTAATAAACGTCCGACTTGAAAGGCGATTTGAAAGCTTTGTCCCAGTTCATCAGATACGTAAGAATTGGGAGGGTTTGCGTGTTCAAGGTATACAGGCCAGGCCCAAATACGTCGCCCACCTTGCCTTCGTTCACGAAAACCGCCATCTGGGAATCCCGGACCGTCAACCGTCCGCCGTTCTGGATTTCCCGGTCTTCCATGGGATACCGGTACGCGAGGATGCCATCCTCAGGCTCGGTCCAGTCAATTACGTCGATGAATTGCTTTGAGAAAAAGCTCATAATACGGGTAGCTCCTCAGAGTATACGTTAGCTGACGTATAAAAGTTCACCCGCCCGGCCAGCTCTACTGGACCGTGATGTTAGCCGGATTGGACAGCTTGCCGCCAGCGCTAACGATAATATCAACCTTGCCCATCCCTGCGAGCGAACCCGGGATCACAATATTATATTGATCCAGGCCTTTGTAAGTTCCCTGGGGTCCGGCGAATTGGACGGTGGCCGGCACTCCGCCGATGGTGGCGGTCGCGGTGGAGGCGGAACCCAGCCCGGAGCCGTAGAGCGTGAGATAGACCTGGTCTCCATTCAGGGCGATGGGCTTGGCCACGAGGCTGGCCCCGGAAACCGAGTAAACCTGTTCGCTGGTGACTTCCCCATTGTGAACCCGGGTCAGCGTGGCGGCGGCCAGGGCGTTCGCGTTCAGGAGAAACAGGTTGGGATAGGTGGGCTGGATGTTGATGTTAGATTTCACCGTTTGCGTGGAGTTGGTGATGGTAACCGTAGCGGCTCCCGCAGCCAGGCCTTCCGGAATGCGGAAGTTCAACTGCACCGGCGACGTATAGGAGATCTGCGCGTTCACCGAAGTTGCCGCTGAGTCAGTGACGGCGATGTTGACGCCGGCCAGCGTGGTGGGCCAATCGGCCGAGGGGGCACTGGCAGTGGACGATGCCAGGACAGCGAAATACAGCGGAGTCGCGGTAACCAGTGAACCCGGAGCGACGGGGCCCTGCTCATACGAAGCGGACGAAGTAATGGTTGCGTCCAGAGCGGGCGTGTTGCCAGCCATGGAATCCGCGCCGGTGCTGTTGGTATAGGAAGCACCGTCAATGAAGTTGAAAACCGTTACGCCATTTACCCAGAAACCTTGTGGGCCGCCTCCCGTGGACGTGCGCGTGGCGGCGGCCGCGGGAGTGCGCGGAATCTGAAGCGTCGATGAAATCGCGGCCGGGAAGTTCCCAAAAATTCCCGCTGTCATGTCAGGCGAGAACCATGGACCCATGGGATAGCCGGCCAGGCCATTTCCAGTGACGTAAACCGTGGAGTCGGAGTAGCGAATGCGCTGGATGTCGGCCAGAACGGGACTGGTAACCGACCCCGATGACCGCACGCCGAGCGAATTCGTGGGAGGCCAGCTGGTAGATGGCCCCGCTGAAGGGTCGAAGCCGGTCACCACTTGGGCGTACTGAGTGGAGTAAGTTGTTGACCACGACGTGAGCGATGGGACGGTGGGTCCTGAGCTGAAGGCGCCGCTGTTGAAATAATCTGTAACCGAGGCGGTTATATTGTTGGAGATGGTGCCCACGGTGCCGTAAAACTGTCCTGCAATGACGTACGGAAATGCCGGAACGCCTTGCGCATCAATGGTGACGTAGTAGGCGTAGGTGCCACTGGGGAATTCCGGGGTGATGGTAAAGCGTCCGTTGTACTGATCCAGGTCGCCGGCCGTGGCCACCCATTCGAAGTCTTCGTTGTAGCGGCCCAGGGGAAATGTGGCGCTGACGCCGGGTCCATACTGGCTGATCGTCAGGGTTTGAGAGATATTAGGGTGGTTCGGGAGCGACCAATCGGGCAAGCTGGTGCGTTGGGTAATGCTCCGCAGGCGAAACCCGGAAGCGATGCGGCGGATGGCACTGGTGGCGTCCTTGGGGTCGGAATATCCATAGGGTCCGTAAATGGGAAAGCCATCCAGAGCCCACCCTAGAATAGGCGAATGGTGGAGGTTGGTACTAGCCTCAATGTAGGACGATCCGTTGCGCGAAGTACGAAGAATTTGGACGTTATCGTTCAACTGGGCGCGCAGGCAGAGTGGGTTAGCGTGGTAGTGATACTGGCCGTTCCCTGGCTGATGGCCTACGCAAGAATCGAAGGTAAGCAATTCGCCATAATAGGCGCCGCGTCGCCAGATGCCATCGCCTTGACCTCCCCCGCCGGGAGGCCCGGGAGGTTGGGCGATAGCGGAAACGGCAGTCAGCGTGGCGATGAGGAGCAGCCTATCTCGGGTTCCAGTCATATTAGCTTGACGTACGCGGTAAGGGAATCCGCTGTAAAGGGCATGTAAAATTTACCAGACTGCGCCCGCGTAGTGATTCCGGATCAATCGATCGCGGGTGATCAGCAGGGTACGATGGTTGGCCTGAGCCTGGGCCACAATCAGGCGATCGAACGGGTCGTTCGTCCACCCGATGGTGCAGGCTTCGCTGGCCACCTTGCCAAAGGGCAGCGCGCACAAACCGATCCCGAAGGTAGTCTGCATTTCTAAGAAGAGCGTCGAAGAATTCACTGAGATCCGGTTCTTCTTGTAGAGATACTCGAATTCCAGCAGTGCCATGGGCGACAGCAACAGATCATGCGCTTCAATGTGGCGCACCGCTTCCAGGCTCAATTCCTCCGTTCTGCCGTAGTACAGATAAACGGCCACGTGCGTGTCCAGGTAGGCGAAGCTCACTTACCGAAGTTACCCGGCTGCCACCGCGATTCCAGTTCGGCCAGCAGTTCGGGATCGGAATCCACAATCGATTGGGGATCAACCAGCAAACCCTCCCGCCGGACCGCCCGGGAGAGTTTGGTTCCCAGTGGTTCGCCCACCAACAGGATTCTGTAGCCCTTATAGGTTACTTCCACCTTTTCACCCTGGACTACCTGTTCCAGGGTTTGAAAGAGATCTTTCCGGAAATCTGTCGCCGTGATTGGCATATACGTACACATTAACACATGCTGCGTACGCCCGCAAGGGCTAACTGAAAACCCGGCCGGTCAGCCTCTTACAATCCCCCACAAACCCCTTATCGGCGTCCCGCGCCAAACGAGAGTTGCTCTTGAGGGGCGAAACTCGCTATTTTGGTTGATTCTGCTCTCTTTAACTATGTCAACCGAAACAGCAATCACAGTCGCCAACGGCGACGGTATCGGCCCCGAGATTATGGCCGCGACGCTTCATATTTTAAAGGAGGCGGGGGCGCGGCTGGCCATCGAGACCATCGAGATCGGCGAAAAAGTCTACCTGAGCGGAAACAGCGCGGGAATTGAGCCATCCAGCTGGGAATCGCTGCGCCGGACCAAGGTCTTCCTGAAGGCTCCCATCACCACGCCGCAGGGGGGTGGATTCAAGAGCCTGAACGTCACCATCCGCAAAGCGTTGGGGCTTTATGCCAACGTGCGCCCGTGCGTTTCCTACCATCCGTTTGTACGCACCAAGCACCACAAGATGGACGTGGTGATTGTGCGCGAAAACGAGGAAGACTGCTACGCCGGCATTGAGTATCAGCTGAGCCCCAACGTGATGCAGTGCCTGAAGCTGATTTCCCGCCCAGGCTGCGAAAAGATCGTCCGCTACGCTTTCGAATATGCTGTCCAGCACAACCGCAAAAAGGTAACGTGCTTCACCAAGGACAACATTATGAAGATGACGGACGGCCTGTTCCACAAGGTGTTCGACGAGGTGGCAAAGGAATATCCTCAAATCGAAAACGAGCATTGGATTGTGGACATCGGCGCGGCCAAGATGGCCGATACCCCGGAGGCGTTCGACGTCATCGTGATGCCGAACTTGTACGGCGATATCCTGTCGGACGTCGCGGCCCAGATTGCCGGGTCGGTAGGGTTGGCTGGGTCTTCAAACATCGGGGAGCAATGCGCCATGTTTGAGGCGATTCATGGTTCGGCTCCGCGGCGTGCCGGACAAAATCTGGCGAATCCTTCGGGCTTGCTCTTGGGATCGGTGCTGATGCTGATCCACATCGGTCAGAACGATATCGCGGAACGCGTCCACAATGCCTGGCTGACGACGCTGGAGCAGGGCGTTCACACCTACGATGTTTTCTCCGAAGGCGTAAGCAAACAGAAGGTGGGGACCAAGGAATTCGCGGAAGCCGTGGTGGCGCGGATGGGCCAGAAGCCCGGGACGCTGAAGGCCGTCAACTACACCGCTTCGCGCCCCGCGGGCAAAGCCAAGACTGCGACGTTTGCCGTCGTCGGCGAGACCAAACTGGATGGAGTGGACGTCTATGTGGAGTGGCTGGCGCGCACCCCAGATGCTTTGGCGGAAATCCTGCAAAAGGCGAACGGCGAGGGTTTGAACCTCCTGATGATGTCGAACCGCGGGGTGAAAGTTTGGCCGGATGGCTTTGCGGAAACGTTCTGCACCGACAGCTTCCGGTGCCGGTTCATGGGCGAAGGAGTTACCCCGGTGAAGATTCTGGATTTGCAGCGCCGGATTTTTGAGCAGGGAGTCCAGATCGTGAAGACCGAGTTCCTGCGGACCTTCGACGGTAAACCTGGCTATACGCTGGCGCAGGGGCAGTAGCCCGATGACGCCCCTGGTCGGGATCATCATGGGCAGCAAGTCCGACTGGGAAACGATGCGC
>JBBQUE010000299.1:0-4986 GCA_038212805.1 Bryobacterales bacterium
GCCTGATCGAACGTAACTTTCTTCGTGAGCACGGTCCGGCCGGCGTAGAATTGCTGCCCCAGGACATAGGCCGGGAAAGCGATGGTGCCCCCCGCATGCTCTTCCTCGCACAGGCCGTAGAGATTGGCGGCGAAGCTGATCTGGGTTTTGACTTCCTTTTTGCAGTAGCCGTAGTAGTTGTCGGCAATTAGCGTCACCATCACGCCGCGGTGGTCGCGACATGCTAACTTGAAGGCGCTGCCACCGTTATAGAGTTCATCCTCCGTTTTCCAGCACATGCCTTCGCGGCGCTGGCGTGCGGTGGCATCGTCGAAAAAGGGCAGACCCGCATCTATCTTTCGGATGCCGGTCAGGTGCGGAGCCAAAATCACACAACCGGTGTGGCCGGTCCAGTGCCGCACGTCGAGCGCTGCGTCGTTCTCGGGCAGGTCGGGATCGCCGCCGTTCCCAAAAATCCCCTCCACGAAATCCAGATTGCTCACCAGGCTGGCGGGCGTGAAGAAGCGGATTTCCATGGTTTTGGCAGGTTCCGTGCCGGTACCCGGACACACCAAAGGCCGCAACAGCAGGCTGGTAAACATCCGGGCCTGGTCCGGTTGGTTAGCGGTGAACGGCAGGGCCATGGCGTTGGCGGGCGGCTTCAGGGCGGCGGCCAACAGAGCCAGGAAAGTGATCTTCGGAACGGCAATCTTGTCGGCCGGAATGGGAAAGCCGCCCTCCACAATGTGGAATACACCTTGGGTAGTGCGCCGGTCGCTCGAGGGGTTGTGCAGAACCCCCTGGCGGATCCGGTACGACTTCAGATAGGGCGACGTGAACTGGTCCACCCCCGGCGGCAGCGACATCACCCGCGCCAGCCCCGGACGGTCAAGCACCAGCGTATTGGCCGGTAAGCGGGGGGCGCCGCCGGGGGCCAGATCGCTGAAGTAGCCATCCAGAAAGGCTTGGATGCGGGCATCCACGGGGCAAAGCCGGTTCCCCAGAAGTTGATCCTTCTGGTAATAATTACGCAGCAGCGGACCCGTAAGCTCAAGAAAATACTGGTCCGCGGTGCTTTCACTCACCGGCTGGCCCAGCGCCGCCAGTTTCAGATTGATGTAACGGATGAGCTGCTTTTCAGGTTTCGCCTCATCCTGCGTCATAAGGTAACTCGCATGTTGCTGGACGTCCCTCCGGCCGCCGGGACGTAACACTTGAGAGTGTAATCCATCACCATGCGGTCGGCATTGAAGCGCCAGCCCAGAGTGCGTATGGTGCGCTTCATGCGCTTGATCCAGTTACGCGGCAGGCCATCGCGGTCTCGTTGATAATACAAAGGAATAACCGATTCCATCAGCACCCGGTAAAGATCCTCGCCGTCCCGGCTATCGTGAAACGACATGTTGGAGTGGGTGCGCCCGGTCCCAATGGCGAAGCCGTTCATGCCGTCGTACGCCTCCGCCCACCAGCCGTCCAGCACCGACAGATTCAACCCACCGTTCAAGACCACTTTTTGGCCGCTGGTGCCGGAAGCTTCGAGCGGCCGCCGCGGATTGTTCAGCCAGACATCCACTCCCTGGACGAAGTGCCGCCCCACATTAATGTCGTAGTCTTCCACGAAGACAAATTTATCCGCCACCTGGGCGTTGTTGCGCAATTCGGCGATCCGCTGCAGCACCTTCTTGCCGGGTTCATCGCGCGGGTGGGCCTTGCCGGCGAACACGAACTGGACCGGCCGGTTGGGATCGTTCACCATTGCGGCCAGGCGTTCAATGTCAGCCAGAATCAGGTCCGCGCGTTTGTAAGTGGCAAAGCGCCGGGCAAATCCGATGGTCAGCGCGTCCGGGCTCAGCACGCGGCTCAGCCGCTGGAGGGATTCCGGAGACTCGCCCCGGCGCTCGGCCTGCTCGACGGCGCGACGCCGGACAAAACTCAGCAGGCGGGATTTCAGCGCCAAGTGGGTCTCCCAGAGTTCGCCATCGTCAACGTTTTCAATACCTTCCCAGATTTTCGCTTCGCCGCTGTGCTGGTGCCAGCCCGCTCCCAGGTGACGGTCGTACACCTGGAACATCTGAGGGGCCAGCCAGGAGGGGACATGGACCCCGTTGGTGATATGGCCGATAGGGATAGCGTCCTCAGACCTGCCCGGGTACAGCCCCGTCCACATGGCGCGCGAGACCTCGCCGTGGAGGGCGGAAACCGCATTCGAACGCCGGGCCGCTTTCAAGCCCAGCACCGTCATGCAGAAATCTTCGCTCGTGTTGGACGTGTTTTCACGTCCCAGTTCCATCAGGCGCGCGGCTGAGATTCCGAGTTGCTCGCGCAGCGGCCCCAGGTGCTCCTCAATCAGGCTGGCACTAAAGCGGTCGTGTCCGGCGGGGACGGGGGTATGGGTGGTGAAGACCACTTCGCGGGAAATGTGCGGCACGGCCTCATCGAACGAGATGCCTTCTTCCTGCATCCGGTCGCGGATGGCCTCCAGAACGGCGAATCCGCTGTGGCCCTCGTTGAGGTGAAGTACACCGGGGGTAATCCCCATGGCCTTGAGGGCGCGGAAGCCTCCCACGCCCAGCAGCAATTCCTGGCGAATACGGGTCCGTCCGTCGCCGCCATAGAGGCGCGACGTGAGTTCCCGGTCTTCCGCGTCGTTCCCTTCCACGTTTGAATCCAACAGGAACAGATCGCAGCGGCCGACTTTGACGCGCCAGACCTTAGCCCGGATTGAGACGCCACGGGTATCCAGTTGCACTTCCACCGGCTGGCCGTTGGTGCCAATCGCCGGCTCCATGGGTAACTGCGTAACATCGTTAGGGATATAGTGTTCCTGCTGCCAGCCAGTGACGTCCAGGCGCTGCCGGAAATACCCTTGGCCATAAAACAAACCGATGCCAATCAGCGGGATATCCAGGTCGGACGCGCTCTTAATATGATCGCCCGCCAGGACTCCCAGGCCGCCAGAATAGATCGGAAGGGATTCGTGCAGCCCAAACTCAGCCGAGAAATAGGCTACCGGGCGGGTACGGAGTACGCCGGCGTGGCGGGCTCCCCAGGTCCGGTACGATTCCAGATACTCCCGCATCCGGCGGTAGGCGTAGTTGATGCGTCCGTGCAGCAGCAGTTCTCCGGCGCGGCCTTCGATTTCCGCCAGCGGCATTTCGGTGAGCAGCGCGATGGGATTCTGGTTCAGTTTCCGCCACCGAACCGGATCCAGATCCAGAAACAAGCCAATGGTGTCGTTATCCCAGCACCACCACAAGTTGCGGGCCAGCGCCCACAGCCGTTCCTGAATGGGAGCAATGAAACGATCCACCGTGCGCGCTTCGCTCACCACCGGGGCAACCTGAGCCGCGGCCTCCACCAGCATCTTCACTTCTTCGTCTGAATATACCCGCGGTGCCTTGGTTTGTACCACCAGCACGCCCTGCAGCACGCCGCGATCAATTAGCGGAACACCCAGGAAGGACGCGTAGGCTTCCTCGCCGGACTCCTTGAAATACTTGAAGCGGGGATGGGTCTTAACCTGCTCCACGGCTACCGGACGAACCTGCTCCGCCACCAGGCCGGCCAAACCTTCATGGATGGCCATGCGCAAAGTGCCGATGCATTGCGGGTGCAGTCCTAGAGTGGCTGCCAGGACCAGATTGGCCCGGTCTGGTTCTAGAAGATAGGCTGAACAGACGTCAGTCTGGAATCGCCGGGCAATTAATGCCACCACGTTCATCAGAGTTTCAGCGGGCTTGTTGCCTTCTTCGGTAAGGTTGCCGATCTCCTCCAGCGTCAATACATAGCCAGCATCACGTTCAGTAGTAGATGGAGTCATTAGTGGGGGATACCCTTTCCGGGTGTTGAGGCGCGACGGAGCGAAAGCCTGGGACATACGGTGCCAGAGCTTATCCCAGTTTAGTCACGTACTTTGCTTTTCGCCAAGCAAACTTTGAATTCAAAAAAATAAGTCGCACAAATCCCAAATCGGTGTTAAAGTAAAGGTGATTTGATTCATCCTGCTAATTCAAGGTAAGACTCCCGTGGCGTTGCCCGCTTGTCCGTCTCTCCCCACAATTCGTCGTTTGCAAATCACTAGAGTCAGTAGTGTGTACAGTGAGTAGTTTATAAGGATACGTTCCATGAAAAATATTTTTGTCGGTAATTTGAGTTTCAGTTCCACCGAACAGACGATTCGCTCGATGTTCGAACAGTATGGCACCGTTGACCGCGTTAGCATCGTCACGGATCGCGATTCGGGTCAACCACGTGGTTTCGGCTTTGTCGAAATGAGCAATAACGCGGAAGGGGATGCCGCAATTAACGCTTTGAACGGCCGCGACCTGGATGGACGGAGTCTCAACGTGAATGAAGCCCGGCCCAAGGGTGAGGGCGGCGGTGGTGGTGGACGTGGCGGCGGTGGTGGTGGTGGCGGACGTTCGGGTGGCGGCGGTGGCCGTCAGAATAACCGCTGGTAGTCTAACCAACCAATAGCGGATCGCCGCGCCGCTTGAAACAAGCGAGCGTGGCGCGGCGGATTCCGGTTTGGGGGCGATTCCCCAAGAGAATACTCTTCGCGGACGCGGCTTACGCGGTCTTGTACGGTAGGGTGCTCGTACATTCCGGATAAAAACATGCGTATACGAGTTCGTCGTCAATCTTCGTAAGCAGCATGTAGAGCAGATCATGTTTATTCCGGCAACTTGGCTTCACAGCCAAGTTGCCGAAATCCGGATCTTCGCTCGTCGGGAAAGGAAAATACCCAAAATCGTAGTGGTAGTACCGGGTGCACGTCGGCCTCGTACATCGCAGCGCCTTCTCGTCCGTAAATGTCTTTCGCGTTGAAATCGCGAACCCGGCCTGGGTCAGTCGCTGGCTTGGGTGCAAATCGCAGAAGGCTGTCTCCAGCTTCATGGCTTCCCCTCCTCCCCCCACTGTAGCAGCAACGCTTTAGCCCACCAGAAACGCCCTCACCCTGACCGCCACCGCAGCCGCCAGCGTTTCCACATTGCGTCCCAAATCATG
>JBBQUE010000300.1:0-4979 GCA_038212805.1 Bryobacterales bacterium
TGAACACCATCCGGCGCGTGGACAACCTCTATAGCGCAGTCTTTGCGCCGCGTTCGGGTGAGGCCTGGTGGATCATGGGATCGTCACAGCGGGAAACCGTGCAGCGGCTCTCTACCGATGAATTGCTGGGCACGTCCGATCCGGAGCCCAAACGGTTCGTCCCGCGCATGCTTGAGGAGTTTACGCGGACGGAACCGCCCTCCATTCTCAACCTTGCGGGCGGCGTCCACATTGCTGGGGAAGGCCCTTCGGCTGAGGCTCTGAAGCACGCGGTTCGCGCCTATGGCGTGACCCTGTCACCAGACCCCGCGGCTGCGCAACATCTGATTGTATTCGCGGAATTGAGGACGCCCCTGGAGCTCTTCTCTTTGTGCAGGGCTGGGTCACGAAGACCAAGGGTTCCCTGACCGGCGTCACCGCCCTGGGCGGGGACTTTGGATTTGGTGGCCATATAGAGGACGCGTCCGGCGGCGCGGTCACCGGATTGCTGAAAGCGGTGCGGCGTGAGTTTCCTGAGTTGCGCGTGCAGATTATCGATGCCCCCGCGGATGAGCCCCCGCAGGTTCTGGCGGCCAGTATCTGCGCCGAACTCGCTTCGGGCGGGGCCGATGTTGAGGTGGGGTTCGCGCGGCGGCGCAGGCGCGTGGTGCGCATGGTACCGGACGAACTGGCGGCTTGCGGTCTCGCGGGGATTGTCCCGGGGTCGCAGTGGGTGATCACCGGCGGCGCGCGTGGCATCACCAACCTGGTTGCTCGCGAACTGGGCCGGCGCTACGGCATACACCTGCATCTGCTGGGTACCAGTCCGCTCGGCAAGGTAGAAGAAACCCTCAGCCAGATGCGGACGGACGGCATGGTGGTCCAATATCATCCATGCGATGCCGGGGACCGCGACGCCTTGAATACGGCGCTTGCAAGCATCCGAAGCAGCAGCGGCCCCATCACGGGCGTAGTTCACGGGGCGGGCTTCGAAGCCGCGGCATCGTTCCCGAAAAAACAAAGCCATCTGGTGCAACGCACGCTGCGTGGGAAGGTTCAGGGAGCCGAATATCTGCTGCGCTTGACGGCGGCCGACCCCCTGACGCACTTCATCGCATTCGGGTCCGTAAGCGGACGGTTTGGCGGTCTGGGACAAACGGATTATTCGCTCGCCTCCGACCTCCTGGCGAAGATGGTGCAGGTCTACCGTCGCGAACGGCCATCGGTCGCGGCGGTCACTTTTCATTGGCCAGCATGGAGCGGTGCAGGCATGGCGATGCGGCCTGAGAGCAAGCTGGTGCTGGAGGCCAGCGGCGTCCAATTCCTGAGCCCGCGGCAAGGGATCGCGTGCCTGGTGCGGGAATTGGAGGCCGGATGTCCGGAAGCGGAGGTAATGATTGGCTTCGATAATGCAAGTCCACCGCGCGCAGCGAAAGCGCCGCTGCTGGACCGCGTGCTGCGGCACGAAACCGCTCACTTGTTTGAAGCGGAGCTGTTGCTGCGCCCCGATATCGATTTCATTCGAGACCACCAATGGCGTGGCGCAAGCCTGCTGCCGGCGGCGGGCATGATCGAAATCCTGGCGCAGGCCGCACAACAATTCCAACCGGGAAGCGAAGCTTGCCTGGTGAATTTCGCGGTGGCCAATCCCATGATTTTCGCGGGCGATCCCTTGCTGGCCCGGGTGCATGCCAGCAGCGCCCGGATCACCATCTCAACCGAGTTCCGCAACAGTTCCGGCAAGCTGGTGGATTCGCAGCGGCCGGTGGCTTCAGCCAGTTTTGCCGAATCCCGGACGGACCAGCCGCCGCCCAATCTTGCGTTGAGCGATCCGCTGGATTGGCATCCCGTCGATTACACCAGCGGTTCCATCTCGTCTTATTACGGAGAGAGCATGCGGCTGCTACGCGAATTCGCCGCCGTTCCAGGAGGCGCAGTGGGCCGTATCCAGGCGAATGGCGAAACTCGCTATCTATGGAACCCAGCCTTGCTGGACGCATGTTTCGTCGCATGCGGCATCTATTCCTTGAGGAAGCTAAACCAAGCCGCGCTGGTGCAAGGGGTGGATTCGCTGGCCCGGCGGCGGACCGTGGAACCTACCGGGCACTATACGGTACGGCTGTGGCACCGCGGTTCCTCGAATACCGCCAGCATCTTCGATTTCGTTTTGCTGGGCCAGGCAGGGGACGTAATGTTCCAGGCCGAAGGCGTCCGGCTGGTTCACACCGGAGTGACCGCTTGATCGATCTCAAGGGCCGGGTAGCATTGGTTACCGGCGGTTCGCGCGGCATCGGCCGCGCCTGCGTATTGCGGCTCGCGGAAGCGGGAGCGGACCTGGTAATTAATTACATCACCTCCGAATCCGCGGCCCGCGAAGTTGCCAGCGAGGTGAAAACATTGGGAAGGCGTGCCCTGGTCATCAAGGCCGATGTCTCGCGGCGCGAAGACACGCTGGCCATGGTGGAATTCGCCGGCCAGCGGTTTGGCAGCCTGGACATCCTGATCAGCAACGCCGCCAGTGGAGGCTTCCGTGCCATGGCATCGGCCACCGAGGCGAACTTCGCAGCTGCCATGAACACGAACGTCGCGGCATTCCTGTGGCTGGTGCAAGCCGCGCTGCCCCTGCTCCAGAAAGCGCGCGCCAACGCCAAGGTGATCGCGATTTCCAGCCGGGGCGCGGAAGTCGCCCTGCCTGGCTACGGCCTCATTGGCGCAAGCAAGGCGGCGCTCGAAAGCATGGTGCGGCATGCCGCGCTGGAGTGGGGCGCGGGAATCAACTTCAATGTTGTGCAGGCGGGGCTGACCGCCACGGAGTCGGCGCTGGCGCTTGCCACGGCTTGGGCAGACGGGAAGCGCCCGGACATGCTGGCGCCGGGCGATGTCGCGGATACAGTTTTGTTTCTGGCCAGTGCCTTGAGTAACAGGATTCAAGGCCAGACGTTCATTGTGGATAGCAATTCTTCAGTTTCACGCCATCTTACGGAGGTTACATAAATTGTCATTTTTTAGATTCGTTCTGGCGCCAGTCGCGTTAGCGTCGGTGTTGTTGTGCACAGCCGCGCCACGGCCGCTCGCGGACTATGGAAAGCTGCCATTGGCCTTTGAGCCAAACGTGGGCCAAGGCGATGCGGCCTCCCAATATCTGGGCCGCGGCGGCGGCTACAGCATCGGCTTGCAGCCCTCCGGCGTGCAGCTCAGCACGCGCGGCAGGGGCAAGAACGCGCCGTCGTTCACCTTCATTCGTTTTGCGGGAGCGAACCCCGCCAGCCGGGCGAATGCAACGGATCCTCTGCAAGGCAAGGTGAATTACTTCCTGGGTTCGAACCCGCGCAACTGGAAGAAAGACGTTCCCACGTATGGCCGGGTGGAGTATCTGGGCGTCTACCCTGGCATCAATGTGGCTTACTACGGCACGCAAGGCCGCTTGGAATATGATTTCGTAGTTGCACCGGGCGCAAATCCGTCACTCATTCGAATGAAAGTGTCCGGCGCGGGCGGCGCGCATCTGAAACTGGACGGCGACCTGGCTATCGGCGAACTGCGCCAGCACAAGCCCGTGGCTTACCAACTGCTGGCGGACGGCCGCCGCAACCCGGTAGCATGCCAGTACGTGTTAAAAGCGGGCGAGGCCTCCTTACTGCTTGGCGTCTATGATCACTCCCGCACATTGGTGATTGACCCGGTGCTGAGTTACTCCACTTACCTGGGCGGGAGTGGAAATGAGTCAGTCATGAGCTTGAAAGTAGACGCGCTGGGAAACCTGTATGCGGCCGGCTTCACCACTTCGGCTAACTTCCCCAAGCCGGGAGCGCTGCAATCCGCTTACGGCGGGGCCAGCAGCCCGGCCCAGTATGTCCAACTGGGTGACGCCTTTGTCTCCAAATTCAACGCCGCCGG
Organism: Bryobacterales bacterium; assembly: GCA_038212805.1. Lineage (GTDB taxonomy): Bacteria > Acidobacteriota > Terriglobia > Bryobacterales > Bryobacteraceae > JANXQZ01. The sequence goes on from JBBQUE010000300.1 coordinate 3,877, forward strand.
TACCGCCTTGATCTACTCCACTTACCTGGGCGGTTCCGGTGACGATGCCGCCAGCACCCTTGCCATCGATGCGCAGGGTAATGCCTATCTGGGTGGAGCCACCACGTCGGTTAACTTTCCCACCACGGCGGGCGCAATTCAACGAACTTACGGCGGCACCGGGAACGATGGATTCTATGACAGCGGCGACGGCTTCGTGGCCAAGATTGGCGCTTCCGGCAATCAACTGTTGTACTCCACCTATCTGGGCGGAACGCTCAACGACACCGTGTGGGCCATCGCCGTGGACGCCAACGGCAATGCAATCGTAGGCGGAAACACCATGTCGGCCAATTTCCCAACCACCGCGAATGCCATTTCGCGCCAGTACCGGGGCAACGCGGCCGGGTTAAGCACCTTCACCACGGGTGACGGGTTTGTCGCGATTCTCAACCCCACTGCTACGGCATTGACGTACTCCACCTATCTGGGCGGGCGGGATGACGATCAAGTGAAAGGACTCGCGCTCGACGGACAAGGAAATATCTTCGTCTGCGGATTCACTTACTCTCCGAACTTCCCCACTACTCCGGGCGCATATCAGACTACGTTCAAGGGCGTAGAGACCCTGAATGACTACAACGCAGCGGCCGGTGACGCCTTTGTAACCAAGATCAACGCGCAGGGTGCGCTAGTCTACAGCACTTTTCTCGGTGGCACTTACCGGGACTCAGCCTGGGCTATCGCGGTAGACGCAACTGGCTCCGCATATGTCACGGGACGCACTTCTTCCAGTAATTTCCCAACTACGCCTGGCGCTCCGCAAACTACTTACAAAGGCAAGGAAGGCTTCGGCTCAACGGGCGATCTCTACCTGGGTGACGCCTTTATTACCAAGCTGAATCCCGGCGGCAGCGCGCTGATTTACTCCACTTACCTGGGCGGAGCTGGCGATGAGTCCGGCACCGACATCGCGGTGGATGCCGCGGGCAACGCATATGTCTCCGGCTTCACCACCTCCCCCGGTTTCCCGGTCACTACAGACGCGCTCCAGCCAACGAATGCCGGCAGCGGCGGACAGGGAATTGTTGGAAGGCCCGGCGACGCTCTGAACACGGGCGATG
>JBBQUE010000301.1:0-4976 GCA_038212805.1 Bryobacterales bacterium
ACATCTTCTTCTGGGTGTTCTCCAGCGCGTGAAACATCTCCGAATCAAGCGGCGACGGCGTACCGAACGGGCGCGCATCACGGACCGCCGGAACCACCTCCACCAGCGGATCGTTAATCAACTTTCGCAGGCTGGCATAGAGCTTCGGCATGTCTTCATCGGGAAGCGCGCGGACATCCAGCGTTGCTTCAGCCTCTGAGGGAATCACGTTCGACCGGAACCCGGCCTTGAGGATGGTGGGCACCACGGAGGTGCGGAGGATAGAGAAATTGCCCGGCTCATGCTCCGCGAAGTACTGCTGAATATCGGCGCTCTTGTTCTTGTCAGTGATGTGATTGTAGCGGTACGCTTCGTCCGGGGTGCTGATGGTTGCCAGCCGCTCAAAGTACGTGCGGGTGGTGTCGTTCAGGCGCATGGGCGGCTGCCATGTTTGGAACTTCGCCACCGCGCCGGCCAGGTGAATCAGTGCGTTGTCCTGCCGCGGGCGGCTGCCATGTCCAGCCGTGCCATGGGCCACCAGACGCGTGGTGCGCGGGGCTTTCTCGGTGGTGGCGATCTCCACGAATCGTACTTTCCCATTGCGTGCATGGGTTGCGCCGCCTTCGGCCAGGGCGTATTCGGCTTCGATATCGGGCCAGTGCTGATTCACCAGATAATCGATCCCGACAGTAGATGTGCCTTCCTCCCCAGCTTCCGCGATGAAGATCACGTCGCGATCAAGCGCGATGTGCATCCGCTTGATTAGCAACAGCGTCATCAGGCTGGCCACCACATGCGGCTTGTCGTCGGAAGCGCCGCGCCCCCAGATATAGCCATCTTTACGAATGGCGGCGAACGGATCCACGGGCCATTTATCCCGCTGAGTACCCACCACGTCGGTGTGCCCCATAAGAATGATGGGCTTCTTGCTGCCATTGCCCTTGATGCGCGCCACCAGATTGGCCCGGTTGGGGTCCAGCGCAAATACCTGATAGGGAATGCCGGCCTTGTCCAGAATCGGCTTCAGATACTCCACGGCCCTGGTTTCGTTGCCCGGCGGGTTGCTGGTGTCGATCTTGATCAGCGCCGTGAAGTAGTTCAGAATTTCAGGTTCCAGAACTCGCCAATCGACGGGAAAGCGCTCCGCCGCTGGGAGCGAGGACGCAAGGAGCAACACAAGTGGGAGCAGACGCATAGTTATTTTTCCAGCACGAAGTTACCGGCGAACAGCGAATCAATCCCCGACGAATAGAAACTGCGCACGGCATCGCGGGGCGTGCAAACCAGTGGATCACCGAATAGATTGAAGCTCGTATTATAAAGGACCGGCAGCCCGGTAGACTTCCCCGCCGCATGCAGCAGCCGGTGATACAGCGGATTGTCGCCACGCTCCACGGCATGCACCCGGACCAGACCATCGCCCAATACCGCGCTTTCAAACGTCTTTCGATGAGCCGGTTTCACGCGCCCCACGGTGGCCAGATAGCGCGCGTTCGGGCCGCTCTCAAAGTATTCACCCGCCAGCTCCGCGGGCACGGACGCGGCGAATTTCCGGAACGGCTCCCGATGCTTGATGAAGATGTTCAGATTCTCAGTGGAGTACGGATTCAAAGGCGACGCCAGAATACTGCGATTGCCCAGGGCGCGCGGTCCGAACTCCATGCGGCCCTGCATCCAGGCGATGATTTTCTGATCGTTGATCTGCTCAACCGCGGTATCGATCAGGTCGTCCATGGTGGCCAGATAGCGGAAGCGCAGCTTGCAGTTTTCCAGCACCAGCTTGATCTGTTCCGGCAGGAAGCTGGGGCCGAAGCAGAGGTCTTCCAAACTCACGCGCTTGGTCTGCTGATACACCGAGTGCCAGGCGTAGATCGCGCCGCCCAGCGAGGTTCCGGCATTGCCCGCCATGGGCTGAACAAACACGTTTTTCGATTTTTCCAGCGCGCTCACCAGCAGCGCATTGAATCCCAGACCGCCCGCCAGGCAAACATTTGGAGCATCGCCCACCATGGCTAAGACCGCCGACTCAATCGCTTTTTGAAGACCCGCCGCAATCAAAGGCTGCATAGCCTCCGGAATCGCGGACGCGTCCGCAATCCTCAGCCGCTGGTAGAATTTCAGACTGAATCCGCCCGCGCTCAGGCGATCAGAATCGAAGAAGGTGCGGTCAATCCGCGGCCACGTGTCTTTATTTAGACCAAGAATTTCAGTGAACAGCGGAGCGAAAGTTTCCGCGCCCGCGGTGGACAGCCACTGGACCTTGTGCTCATCCGCATTCGCGCGAAACCCCAGCAGTTCGGTCACCCGCCCATACACATCGCCCAGCGAATCGGGATAGTACAACTCCCGGTTCAACCGTAGCTGATTGCCAGCTCCCTGCCAGCGCGCGCCGCAGCGGAAATCGCCGATCCGGTCCAGCGTCAGGACGGCGGCTTCCTCAAAAGGCGACATGAAGTAGGCCGAGGCGGCGTGGGCCGCGTGATGCTCTACCACCACCAGTTTTCCGTTCGGAAAACGCTCCCGCAGGCTGAGGTGCAACTCGCTTTCCGGGCCGGTGGAAAAAGGCCGGACCAGGGCCACGCAGTCCACTTCGGAGGCGGAAACGTGGGCCAACTCCAGAGCGCTGGCGATAGCTTCCAGCGGCAGTTCACCCGGTTCGTGACGGCGGGCGATCTTCTTCTGCTCAATCGCCGCCGCGATCTTGCCATCCTTCAAGACGGTGCAGGCGGGATCGTTGATCAGGCCGCCGAGTCCCAGAATTGTCATTCGTTAAACGCCTCGCAGACGGGCGATCACGCGCTGGCGCCCCACACACAGAAATACCGCAAACGCACTGGGGCCCACGGGTTGACCGGTCAGCGCGGCGCGCGAACCATTGATCAGCACACCCGCCTTTACTCCGCGGTCGGCCGCCAGTTTGCGCAGTTCGGCTTCCACGCTGGCTTCGGTGAATTCGGGCGTGGCGGCCAAACGATCCCCCAATTCGCGTAGCAATTCGCGCGCGCCGGGGACATCAAGATTATTCACCGCCTTGCCTTCAATCACGAAGTCGTCGGCGAAGTAAGCGCGGCCGCGGGTGGCGAAATCGGTAAGCGTGAAAAAGCGCGAACGGATCACGTCCACCAAATGTAAAAACGAAGCCACGTCCTCCGGAACCGGCAGCCCCGCTTGCTCCAGGGTGGCGCGGACATAGGGGGCCAGTTCGGCCACCGGCATGCTGCGCAGGTGCTGCGAGTTCAGCCAGAGCGCCTTCGCATCAATGGGATCCTGCTCGGTGAAGTTCACCACCGCATTGCTGCGGTTCACGCCTTCGAGCGAGAATACGTCGATCAATTCCTGGCGCGTCATCTGTTCGCGGTTGTCCTTGGGGGACCAACCCAACAGGCACAGGAAGTTCACATAGCTGTGCGGCAAGAAGCCATGATCGCGATACGTGGTGACGCTGACCACCGGCCCGTGCTTGCGCTTTGAAAGCTTCGCGCCATCCGGGGCGATCAGCAGCGGCAAGTGCGCGAAGTGCGGCATTACCGCTCCCGGCTCGGATGCAGCCTCGAAAATCAGCACGTGCTTGAAGGTGTTCGAGAGATGATCCTGCCCGCGAATAATGTGGCTGATGCGCAGGTCCAGATCGTCGGCGCAGGAAGCCATATGATACGTCGGCATCCCGTTGCTGCGGATCAGGGCGAAGTCTTCCACGTCAGCCGTGGATTTGGTCTGCGCGCCGTAAACCATATCGTCGAATCGCACTATCCGGCCAGCCTCGCGGGGAACGCGGAACCGCAGCACGAAGGGTTCGCCCGCGGCAGCACGCCGGTCGCTCTCCTCCGGTGTGACCTCGCGCGAGCCGGGATTGAAAAGCCACGGACCTCCGCCGTGAGATTTCTCCTCGCTGTCCGCCACCGCCGGTACGAAATCCCGGTAGGCCAGGCCCTTTTCGAAAATCCGCTGGGCCATGGCGCGATGCAGATCCAGCCGGTCGGACTGGCGGTAAAATTCATCCCAATCCAGTTCCAGCCACTTTAAGCCGTCGAAGATGGAATCGAGCGAGGCCTGCGTGTTGCGGTCCACGTCGGTATCGTCGATCCGCAGGATCATGGTGCCCTGGTTCCGGCGCGCATACAGCCAGTTGAAAATGAACGTCCGGGCGCTGCCGATATGCAGATACCCTGTCGGCGAAGGGGCAAAACGAACTCGAAGCATGAACACTAAGGATAGCAAGTGCGCCCAGGAACTTTGGCGGCTGGCCGACTGCTACTTAATAAAGGATAGAGAAGCCGTGATCCGGCCTCGGGACCGGCGCGGCAAAACTCCACGTGGGGATTCCCGCCACCAGCCCTTTCTCCGCAGTAGGCTGGCCATCGCGGTCATAAAGCTGCCACGCGAACGATCCGCCCTTTTGCCAGCCGGTCCCTTCCGTCCAAACCAGCAACATCTCGCCGCCCGGATTCATCGCAAGCCGGGGGTGCTTCCGCCCTTTCCCGTCGCCGGGAGCGGAAACGATTTTCGGCGACTGGTTACCATCCAAACGCGCCCAGTAGATCTGCCCCCCAGTTTCCCAGGCACCGGCCAGCATCGTTCCGTTATCCGCAAAATCCATGCTGCTCATGGGACAGGCATTGATGTCCCATTTGTGCAGCAGTCCGCCCTGGAAGCTCTGCCCCCGGTCTTTCGAGGAAAGCAGGTAAATGTCCCGATGCACCGATTCGGTCGCGGACCGGTAGAAGACGGAAATTTGGCCCGCGCGGCTGGCATGGATCTTCATCCCGCAGCATCCGCACGCCCCGGTCGGCTGCGCCCAGGCTTGGTGTTCGGCCTGGAAGGACTGGCCCTCATCTTCCGACTTCGTGATCCACACCCGCCTGCGCGCTTCGCCCACTCCGGTCTTGGCTTCGTTTTCTCCGATTCCATGCCACGCGACATACACATTTCCCGCCAGGTCCGCCGCGACAGTCCCGCCGCCGTCAAGGCCGAAGGAATGCAACATCAAATTGCGCTCC
>JBBQUE010000302.1:0-4969 GCA_038212805.1 Bryobacterales bacterium
TTCCGATCTCCACCGGCGACGAACTGATCTCCATTGATGGAGTATCCGCTGAGCAACTGCTGAACGACTTTTCTAAGTATGGCCGCCAGAGCAATCCCCGCAGCACCCGCCGGTTGGCCGCGGCCCGGATTACCACCCGTCCGCAAAGCATTGAACCCCACGCTGCCGAAGTGGGCGATTCGGCCACCGTCGTCCTGCGCGCGATGGCAGATGGAACGCTGAACACTTTGATCATCCCCTGGGCCAAAACCGGTACGCCGCTCACTGTCGGGCCGGTTCCAGATCCTTCCGCGATGATAGCCGGAAAGACTACGGTCGCGGTGGCTTCCGGAGGGGACGATCCAGCGCCGGATTACATGCTTCCGCTGATGGAAATGCAACATTCGGGCGTCTCCGAGTCCGGTCTGAACGGATACGGATCGCGCACCCCGATCTTTGGCCTGCCGGCGGGCTTCGTTCAGCGGCGCGGCACGGTTGCCGCGGATTTCTTTTACTCCGGTACATTTACTGCGGGTGGCTACAAGATCGGCTATCTCAGGATTCCGAATTATGCTCCGCCATCCACTACTTCCGCTCTAGTCGAACTGGACGGAGAAATTGCCTACCTCCAGGCAAATACCGATGGCCTGGTAGTGGATGAAATGCGCAACACGGGGGGCAACCTGTGTTTTGGCGAGAACGTGATGACCCGGTTGGCCACCGGGCCCTTCCAATCCACTTCGTACCTGATCCGGGTTTATTACGGACGGCTGGTTGGTTACTACAACTCGCTTCAGGCTGCCAAGTCGGCCGGGGCGGATCAATGGATCATCGACACGTATCAGGCGCTGTTGGACGAAATGACCTCGGCCTATAACGAAAATCGGGGTCTTACCGGACCGCTCCCCATCTGCACCGCCAGCATCACCCGCTATCCCAGCGCCATCACGTACACCAAACCGGTCATGATGATGATCGACGAATTCTCCACCTCCACCGCCGATTCGGTTCCCTCGATGTTCCAAGATGCGGGGCGAGGCCCCATTTTCGGTTGGCGCAGCAATGGCGCTGGTGGAAATAACACCACCCTGTTCTCAGGTGCCTATAGCGAGGGACTGGAAGGGATGACCCTGGCGCTCCAGGTGCGCCCCAAGATGATTTCCACGTCGGAATTCCCAGCTACCCGGCTGATTGAAAACGTAGGGGTGCGGCCCGACATCGCGGTGGATTATATGACCCGGGAGAATTTACTCCAGCAGGGCAGACCCTATGTGAACGCGTTTACTGCCGCCATCGTGGATCTGATCGGTAAATCGAAATAATCCGGGGTGCGTGTAGCGCCACAGGCTGTTATGACAGCCTGTGACGAATGTATTTTGTAACGTGTTCGTACGGCTGGGCCATGCGCGGGGGCGCTTCTTTGGCTTCCGCTGCTGATAGGCCGTTTTAGAACGGAACGTCGTCGTCCGTGATGCCTTGGTCGAAACTCGGCTCGGGAACCGCCGCCGGACGGCGCTGGGCCGCTCCCCTTGGCATGGAAACCGGCTGTTGGGAAAAACCCTCTTCGCGCGCAGGTGCGCCGCCGCTGTCGCCCTTCCCGCCCAACAGGATTACGTCGTCCGCCACCACCTCGGTGACGTACTGCTTCTTGCCATCCTTGTCGTCGTAGTTGCGCGTGGAAAGCCGTCCTTCCACGTAAACCTGGGTGCCCTTAAGCAAATAAGGAGTAACGTTTTCCGACCGCCATAACACCACGTTCGCCCAATCCGTCTCTTCTTTCCACTCGCCCGATTGCTGATCCTTCCAGCGGCGGCTTGTGGCTACCGAAAACTTGGTCACGGCCACCTGCGCCGGAGTGTATTTCAATTCAGCGTCTTTGCCCAAACGCCCGACCAGAATCACCTTGTTTACGCTACGGGATGCCATGCTGCCGTAACTCTAACACAAAAAGAACGCGAACAATCTTCCTGATTCGCCACTTATGGGAAGGTGCCAAACTGGCATTCAGCGTGCTTCACAATATTTGGGAAATTGCTATTTCCATTCGTGATCGTTCGTTGTAGAATGAGTTCAATTTAGATCTGGGTGAGGCTGATGCCAGCACTCCGCTGCTTTCCGAATCTCGACCGTCCCGTCCGGCACCTCGCTGGTGTCATATTCCTGAGTTGTGCGTGCGCGCAGGCCCAAGGCCTGATCGCCGGTTCCGGAGCAACTGGCGTCGTGAATATTTTTGGTTCCGATCTGGCCATTCTTGAGGCTGGTGAAGAACGGAAGGACATCCCCTGTACGGTGGTCCAGCAAAAGCCGGTCCTGGGCTTCGATTTGCGGTTTCATTCCGGGTATCAGGTCTCTGTCCCCCTGAAGGATCTGGCAGGATCTGAGAACCTCCTGACAATAGTCTTCCGGGTGCTGGACGAAAATCACAAGAATGAACCGCTTTACTTCTCGCAGCGCATCCGCGTTCCTTCGATTGAAGACAACGCCGGCGGGGAGGCCTACTTGCAGGGTGCGTTTGACGTGGGCGAGGGCAAGTATCACGTGGATTGGCTGATGCGCGACCGGAGCGAGCGCGTGTGCGCATCTTCCTGGGATACGGACGCCGCCCTGGCTGCGAAAGACAAGAAGGTGGAACTCGCAATCCCCGCGGGTGCCATCGAGCGGGCCGATGGGGAACAGTTCAAAGAAGAACCTCCCGTGCAGCGTGCGCAAGGTGAGGCACCGCTGAATGTAAAGGTATTGGTGAATTTTGCCCCACAGAACTCGCTTTCGGCCACACTTCAGCCTCTGGACACCAGCGCGCTGGTCTCAATCCTGAGAACCCTGGCACGAGAACCTCGCATCGGAAAGTTCTCCATTACCGCCTTCAACATGCAGGAACAGCGAGTTCTCTACCGCCAGGAAAGCGCCGAACGGATCGACTTTCCCGCGCTGGGCGAGGCCTTAGCCAAGTTGAATCTGGGTACGGTCAACTTTAAGTTGCTGGGCCAGAAGCATGCCGATACGGATTTCCTTACGGGCCTGATTCAGAAGGAGTGTGGATCCCCGGCAACCCGTCCGGACGCATTGATCTTCGCCGGACCCAAAGTAATGCTGGATTCGAACGTGTCGCAGGAATCGCTCAACGGGATGAGCGACGTGGACTACCCGGTCTTCTACATGAACTACAACCTAAATCCTCAGGCTGCGCCGTGGAGAGACGCCATCAGCCACGCGGTAAAGCATTTCCGGGGTTATGAATACACCATCAGCCGGCCGCGCGACTTGTGGTTCGCCGTCACGGAAATGGTCGGCCGCATCGTAAAATCAAGGAACGTAAGGCAGACGGCATCCATCTCTACACAATAGAATGCTTCAAAACAGGGTCCTGATTTTTCTCGCGGTGTCGGCGTTTGGTTCGTCGTCCGGGATATTTGCCCAGTCCCGGTTAGGTCAATACAGCAACAAGATTGCTCCGTACGTGGTTTCTCCGCAGGCGATTGTGGATCGCATGCTCGAAATAGCCGATTTGAAACCAGGGGAGACGCTCTACGATCTGGGCAGCGGAGACGGGAGAGTGTTAGTCACGGCCGCCCGCCGGTTCCGGGCAAAAGCGATTGGAGTTGAGATTTCGAAGCCGCTTGTCAAAGCGACCAACGAAAAGATTGCCGCGATGGGATTGCAAAATCTGGCCAGTGTGATTGAGGGCGATCTGCTGGAAGTGGACCTCAGCAAGGCCGACGTCGTTACCATTTACCTGATGACAAACTCGAACGAGATGCTGCGCCCCAATCTGGAAAAGTACCTCAAGCCTGGCGCACGCGTGATCTCGCACGAATACCCCGTTCCCGGATGGAAGGCCAGATATATCGAGAAGGCCGACCCCTCCGCCCGCGGCCACGTTATTTACTACTACCGGATGCCGCCCGAGAAGAAGTAAGCAAGCCTTGAAGGGTTCGCAGAACGTTCCGGGCCACTAGTGCGTTGCCCTCCGCTGTGGCGTGTAACCCATCTGCTTGCATGAGCTTGGCGTTGCCTGCTACCCCTTCCAGCAGAAACCGGATGCGAAGTATCTTGTACTTCGCCGCCAAATCCACGTAAAGTTTTTCAAAGGGCCGGATATACTCCGGGCCATAGTTCGGCGGCAGGGTCATACCCGCCAGCACCACCTTGGTGCCTCCTTCCTGCAATTGCCGGATCATGGTATCCAGATTTGTACGGGTGCTCTCCAAGGGCAACCCCCGCAAACCGTCATTTCCCCCGAACTCCAGGATCACGACGGCCGGCTTGTCCGCCAGCACCTGCTGGACGCGGTCGGCCCCGTCGGTGGTGGTATCCCCGCTCACGCCCTGGTTGACCACGCGCCATTTGAGACCGCGCTGATCCAGTTCCTTTTGTAGATAATCCGGATAACTGAGGCCTGGCTCCACTCCGTATCCGGCCGTCAGGCTGTCGCCAAATGCCACGATCACCGGGCGCGGATCGAGCTTTTCGATTGGCTTGGCAGGCGGCTTGGCAACGGCCATCGGCCTGGACTCGCTTTCCACCGGAGCCTTTGCGCCGCCACAGGCTGTCAGAAAGACCAATGCGATAATTAGGAGTTGACCGACCATCTTTCCTCCGGCGCCATGATCCGTGTCCTGGGCCTAACTAAGAGTATCGCCACCGCCACCCATCGCGTGGACATCTTGAAAGGCATCGATTTCGACGTGCCTCGTGGCCAGTTCGTGGCCATTATGGGACAGTCGGGAAGCGGCAAGAGTACCCTTTTGGGATTGCTGGCCGGTTTGGACGCTCCCACCACTGGCACCATCCTATTAGATGGTGAAGACATTACCGGTCTGGACGAAGACCGGTTGGCCGTCCTCCGGGGCCGCAAGATTGGCTTCGTTTTTCAGTCGTATCACCTCATCCCCACCCTGACCGCCGAGGAAAATATCCTGTTGCCGCACGAGCTGGTGGGGGATGGTTCGGACGGGTCTGCGCGGGCCCGGCACCTTCTGGAACAGGTCGG
>JBBQUE010000303.1:0-4965 GCA_038212805.1 Bryobacterales bacterium
AGAAGTTCCCGCCGGCCCAGCGCACGGAGATGATGAAGATCGGCCGGGCGTCCGGCGTGGCGCTGCGCGAGGAAATCCGCAAGTCCGAAGCGGCCTCCATCCCGCTGATGCAGCAGTTTGGGCTGAATGTAGTGCATGCCGACGCCAAGGCCGTGGCGGAATGGCGCAAGCTGGCGGAGAGCGCCTATCCCAAGCTGCGTGGCGGCGAAATTCCTGCCGATCTGTTCGATCAGGTCGTCAAACTGCGTGACGAATACCGCAAGGCTCATCCGGCGCGCGGCGCTGCCGGCAAACCGTGAGCGGGGTAGTGCCGGCGCGGGAACCCTCGGCGCGCTCCAACCCGGTCCATATTTTTGAAAACCTGCTGTCCGTAATGGCGCTTTCGCTTATGGCCATCCTGCCAGTGAGCGAGATGGTGTCACGCCAGTTCAAGTACGGCGGCATTACCGGTGCGGCCGTCATTGTGCAGCAGCTCACTTTGTGGGTGGGGTTCCTGGGCGCGGCGCTGGCGGCCCGTTCGGGGAATCTGCTTTCACTTTCGGCCAGTACGATTCTTCCGGAACGCTTTCGTCCGCCGGCTAGAATCATAGCCTTCGCGATGTTGGCCACGGTCTGCACCTGCCTGGCGTGGGCCAGTAATATTTACGTGGTTTCGGAGCGCGAGGCGGGGTCGTGGCTCTTGCAGGATCTGCTTCCGAAGTGGTGGTCCGTGATGATCATGCCGGTAGGCTTCACGGTGATCGCATTGCGCGCCGTCTGGCTGGCCAGCCCCGTGTGGAAAGGGCGGGCGCTGGCGACTGTGGGCCTGCTGATCCCGGTGGCTTTGTTTTACGCGGGCACGCCCGCCCCGCCCATAATATTCCAGGTTGGCCTGCTGCTGATGCTGCTGGCCACCCTGCTGGGCCTGCCGATCTTCGCCGTCTTCGGCGGTTTTGCCATGCTGCTGTTCTGGCGCAGTGGAACCCCCATCGCGTCGGTGCCGGTGGAGATGTACCGGCTGGTGGCGTCGCCGCTGCTGCCCTCCATTCCGTTGTTCACCTTCGCCGGATATCTGATGGTGGAGGGTGGCGCAACCAAACGATTTCTGCGCGTGTTCGCTGCGCTGTTCAGTTGGGCACCGGGCGGCATGGCGATTGTCACCGTGGTGATTTGCGCCATCTTTACCTGGGGAGGATCGGGCCTGACGATTCTTTCGCTCGGCGGATTGCTGTTGCCGGTACTGATCAAGGCGCGCTATCCCGAACGCTTTTCCATCGGCCTGCTGACAGCTTCAGGATCGCTAGGTCTGTTATTTCCTCCCAGCCTGCCAGTGATTCTGTATGGCGTCTACGCGGCCGTGCCGATTGATCGCTTATTCATCGGCGGCCTGCTCCCCGGCTTGCTGATGGTAACCTTGGCGGCGTCCATGGGTATCCGCCAGGGCCTCAAAAGCGAAACCGTGCGCGACAAGTTTTCGTTGACGGAGGCGCGCGCGGCCATTTGGGAAGCCAAGTGGGAACTAATGCTCCCCGTGATCATGCTGGTGGGCTTATTTGGCGGGTTCGGCACGTTGACCGAGGCCGCCGCCCTGACGGCGTTGGTAACGTTATTAGTGGAAACGTTCGTCTATGGCGGCATATCGCTGCGCCGGGATTACATGCGGGTGTGCGTGGAATGCGCCACGGTGGTGGGCGGAATCCTGCTGATCTTAGGCGTGGCCCTGGGCTTCACCAACTATCTGGTGGATGCCGAGATCCCTTCCCGCATCGTGGATTGGGTGCAGGCGCACATCCATTCGAAGTATGTGTTCCTTCTGCTGCTGAATGCGGCGCTGCTGGTGGTGGGCAGCTTAATGGACATCTTCGCGGCCATTCTGGTGATTGTGCCGCTGCTCAAACCGCTCACCGCGGCCTACGGGATTGATCCGGTGCAGATGGGAATCATTTTCCTGGCGAATTTGGAATTGGGCTACTTGATGCCGCCGGTGGGCATCAACTTGTGCCTGGCGGCATATCGGTTTGAGAAGCCGTTGTTTGTTGTATACCGTGCCCTGCTGCCGTTCTTGCTGGTACTGTTGGGCGGCGTTCTGCTGATCACGTATGTGCCGTGGATGACCACCGCTCCCTTGCAGTGGTTCGGAAAATAGGAGACTTGATGAAGGAAGTGAACGCCGGCGTTATCGGATTGGGCAATGTAGGCATGGGCACCCTCTCGATTCTGGCCGGGAATGCGGAGCAGATCGCACTGAAGCTGGGGTTCCGGTTGCGGGTGATCATGGTTTGCAGTCCAACAGTGGAATCGAAGGAACTGCCGGCGGGGTTGGGCCCGGTGATCCGGACGCCGCACTGGCGCGATGTAGTGAACGATCCCGACGTGGATATCGTGGTGGAACTGGTGGGCGGCACCGGAGTGGCGCGCGAGATTGTGCACGCCGCCATCGCCAACGGAAAATCGGTGGTCACGGCGAATAAAGAACTGATGGCGAAGGAAGGCGCGGATCTGTGGGATTCCGCCATCCGGGCCGGCATCAACCTGGCCATGGAAGCCAGCGTGGCGGGTGGCATTCCCATTCACGCCGTACTGCGCGAGGGCATTTCCGGGGATCGCATCACCGCCCTCTACGGCATCCTGAACGGGACCAGCAACTTCATCCTGACCGCCATTGAAGAGCGCGGAGCATCTTTCGCGGAAGTGCTGGCGGAGGCCCAAAAGCTGGGCTACGCCGAGGCCGACCCCAGCGCTGACGTGGATGGTTTCGATGCGCGATCAAAGCTGGCGATTCTCTCCGCGCTGGCTTTCGGCGAGAAGATCACGCCTTCCGATATTTATACCGAGGGCATCCGGCGCATCCTGCCCGTGGATTTCCAGTATGCCCAGCAGCTGAACCACACCATCCGGCTGATTGCGTCGGCGCGCCAGACTCCGGACGGGTTGATCTTGTCCGTGCGCCCGGCGCTGATCCCCAACTCGGCCATCCTGGCCAGCGTGCGCGGCGCGTATAATGCAGTCTGGGTGCGCGGGCACTATGGAGCCGATACGTTTTACTATGGGCGCGGCGCGGGTCCGCATCCCACGGGAGTGGCCGTGGTCAGCGACCTGATGCGGGTGGCGCGCGAGCTCCGCAGCGGTAGCCCGGAACGCGTGTCGCCGTTCGCGCATGAACGCCTGGGCGAGTATAAGCCCATCCCCGTCACCTTGCAGAAATCGGCCTACTATCTGCGTTTCCGCGTGGAGGACCGGCCCGGCATCATCGCGCAACTGGCGCTGGTGCTATCGCGCTGCCAGATCAGCCTGGACGCGGTGCTGCAGATTCCCACGCAAAACTGGCGCGATCTGCCGTTTGTGATTACCGTTCAACCCACCACCGAGCAATCGATCCGCGATGCCGTGGCGGAGATGTCCCAGCATGATTTTCTGCTGGAACCACCCCTGGCTCTACCGATGGAGGAACCTTTATGAAACGACTTTGGACCGTAGTATTTTTCGCCGCTGCCGCCTGGGCGCAGGTGGCCGGCAACGCCAACAAGCAATACCAGACCAAGGCAGGCCGGGAGGCCGTGGGCAAGGGCTTGGCCGATCCCGCGCGCGACGAAAAGCAGAAGCCGCGCGAGATTATTGAAGCCATGGACTTGAAGCCCGGCATGACCGTGGCGGACGTGGGTACCGGCGTGGGCTACATGCTGCGCTTCCTCAGCCGCGCCGTGGGACCGGAAGGCAAGGTGATGGCCGAAGACATCGCGCAGGATTTTCTGGACACCGCCAAGGAGCGCGCCAAGCTGGCCAACGTCAACAACGTGCGCTACATCCTGGGCACCTCCACCGATTCCAAGCTGCCCGGCGATTCCATCAATGCGATTCTGGTGCTGGACGTTTACCACCACTTCGACTATCCTGACCAGATGCTGGCCACCCTGCGGGACAGCCTGCTGAGCGGCGGACGGCTCTTTATCGTGGATTATTTCCGTACCCCGAAAGCCATGCCGAATCAGCGCGCGCTGGAGCATATCCGGGCTGACCGGGATGAAGTGATCGCGGAGATTGAGGCGAACGGATTTAAGCTGCTCTGGAAGAAGGAGCATATTCCGGAGAGCCAGTACATGCTGGCGTTCGAGAAAAAATAGGGACCGTTATCTAGCGGCCGGCTGTGCTTCGACAGGCTCGTAACGCTGGACTTTGATGTCGTCCTGGCGGTGTCTGGCTTGGGCGATGTCGTAAGAATTCTGCATTCTCATCAGGGTCTCCATATCCACTCCGAAAGCCTTTTCAAATCGAAGGGCCATATCGCCGGAGAGGTTGGCTCTCGCATTGAGAAGACTGGACAGGGTAGGACGGGAAACGCCCAGTATGCGCGCTGCTTCGGTTACGGAAAGGCTGTGCGCATCAATGATTTCGGTTCGGAGAAATGGGCCGGGATGTACCGGGTTCAGCATGCGCATAGTCTTGTCTCTAGTGATAGTCTTCATAATCAACGTCCCAGATGCTCCCCGTCCTTCATCTGAAAGGTCAGCCGCCAGTTGCGTCTAACGCCCAGGCTCCATACTCCCTTGCGATCCCCTGTCAACTGATGGGCTTTCCACAGTGGGAATGCCCGGAGCTTTTCAGGATCTTGCATGTCTTGCAAGAACGTCAGCATCGCTCTTAGCTTGTCCACTGCATCAGCCGGAATTCCTTTTGTGCTGTCTTCCAAGTAGAGCCTCTTCAGGCCCTTGTGGACGAAATTCCGTATCCTCAATTATTTCCAACTGTAGCCCGTAGCCTTACGGTTGTCAACCTGGCGTTCAAAATGAAATGCCATTTTGCAATGGCATTTGCCATAATGAATGGTATGAACTTGCGAATCGATAAAGCTGGACGAGTGATTCTGCCGAAACCGGTACGCGACCGTTTCGGCCTCCGCGAAGGCACCGAGTTGGAACTGCTGGAGACTCCCGACGGGGTGGTTCTCAAGCCGGTGCAACTGCGGCCCACCATGATCGAAAAGCAGGG
>JBBQUE010000304.1:0-4964 GCA_038212805.1 Bryobacterales bacterium
ATTGGATGGGGACAGAAGCCGGTCGGGTGGGCGGACGTTCTGGCGCTGGCTAAGAATCAGAAGGGCTGGGCAACTTACAACTTTCCGCAGTGGGGCCAGTTCAAATTTGGCCATACGCACCCGCAATACAGTAATAGTGGATTAATCTCCCTGATTGCCGAAGTGTACGCGGCCTCCGGCAAAACCAAGGGCCTTACCCCAGAAGACATCGCCAAACCACACACGGGTGAATATGTTAACGCAATCGAGAATTCGGTGGTCCACTACGGAAGCTCCACCGGTTTCTTCGGCCGCAAGATGTTTGACAACGGCCCGCAGTATCTGTCGGCCGCGGTGCTGTATGAAAGCATGGTGGTGGAATCGTACACCCAGGCGGCCAAGCTGGCCTTCCCGGTGGTGGCCATTTATCCCAAGGAAGGGACGTTCTGGAGCGACCATCCGGCCGGAATCGTGGACCGCGAATGGGTGACGCCAGATCATCGGGCCGCCGCGAAGATTTACATCGATTACCTGTTGGCCAAACCTCAACAGGAAAAAGCTCTGGTCTACGGATTTCGTCCGGCCTCGGTGGACGTGGCCGTCGGCGCACCCATCGATGCCGCTCATGGAGTGGATCCGAAGGAGCCGAAGACCACGCTCGAAGTCCCCTCGGCCGACATCATTCACAGCATCATGACGCTATGGCAGGGGCAGAAGAAGAATGCCGAAGTCGTGCTGGTGCTGGATATCTCAGGCAGCATGAACGACGAAGGGAAATTGCCCAGCGCGAAGGTTGGCGCACGGCAGTTGATCGACCTGATGACCGATAGCGATACCTTCTCGCTACTGCCCTTTAGCAACACGCTGAACTGGGCCGCCCAGGATGTGTCCTTGAAAACGGGCCGCGCCCAGAGCATCGCCCAGGTGGATTCGCTTTTTGCGAGCGGGGGTACGGCGCTCTACGATGCCATCGACGCCGCCTATCAACATCTTGTATCGCGGCCGCGGCAAGACGCGAAAATCCGGGCGGTGGTGGTGCTGACCGACGGCGACGATAACCAGAGCACGCTGAAACTGGACGACCTGATGTCGCACATCCGGTTCGATGGCGAGAACAAAACCATCCGGGTGTTCACCATCGCTTACGGCAGCGATGCGCGCAAGGATATTCTGAAGAAAATCGCGGAGGCCACCCAGGCCAAATCCTATGAGGGCACGCCGAAGAATATTGTCAGCGTGTTCCGCGATATTTCCACTTTCTTTTAATCACAAAGGATTCTTATGGCGGACGGACCCAAACTGACTGCGCTCGGCAAGATCACTATTTTTTTGTTCATTCTGGGATGCTTTGGCGGCGCGTTTTATCTGCTGGGCCACAGGCTTTCGAACCCATTCGCCAAGAGCGGCGCGGCGCCATCATTTTCGCTGGGCGGCGTTTCGGCCGAGATCGGAATCGCGTACGGAACCGAAAAACGCCGGTGGCTGGAGAACGCCGTGGAGGAATTCGGTAAGACTTCGGACGGCAAAGGCATCAAGGTGAATCTGATTCCCATGGGTTCCATTGAGGGGGCGCATGCGATCCTGAATGGCGATCAGCGAATCAACGTATGGTCGCCCGCCAGTGCAGCTTATAAAGACGTCTTCGTGCAGGATTGGAAAGTGAAATACAGCACGGACCCCATTACGCGGGAGGAACCGCTGGCCCTCACCCCCATGGTTTTCGTGATGTGGGATGAGCGGTATCAGGCTTTCCTGCAGAAGTATAAGACCCTGTCGTTTGAAACCATCGCACAAGCTGAGCAGGAGAAAAGCGGTTGGGAATCCCTGGCAGGCAAGCCGGAGTGGGGCTTCTTCAAGTTCGGCCACACCAACCCGAACGAATCCAACTCCGGGTTGATGACGCTGGCCCTGGCGTCTTACACCTACGCCAAGAAGACCCGCGGCCTAGAGCTCAAGGATGTAGTGAACGCCGGGTTTCAAGATTGGCTGCAGAAGCTGGAGTGAGGCGTCAGCGGCATGTCGAACAGCACCGGGAATATGATGCAGGAGATGGTGCTGAAGGGGCCCTCCTCCTTCGATGTATTGTTCACGTACGAGAGCGTGACCATCGATTACCTGAAAAACGCCGAAGGCCGCTGGGGCCCACTGAAGATTGTCTACCCGGAGTACAACGCGTGGAACGATAATCCTTATTACATCCTGAACGCGGCGTGGAGCACCAAGGATCAGCGGAAGGCGGCCGACAGCTTCCTCAAATTCCTGCTTTCCGAGCCGGTGCAAAAACAATCGCTGGTGCATGGGTTCCGGCCCGCCAACGCGAATGTCCCGGTGAAATTCGCCGACAGCCCGTTCACTATCTACGCGCGGTACGGCATCCAGGTGGATCTCCAGAAGATCTGTGAGCCACCCAGGGCGGAAGTGATGACGAATCTTTTGACCGGTTGGCAGCGGTCCCTGGGAAGCCGGTGACGACCAGGGCGGTGATCTGCCCGGGGCATGCGGTCTTCCTGGGCGGCGATGTTTGGGCGGATGCGTCGTGGGTGCTGCAAGCTTTCCAATCCGGTGAGCCGCCATTTTACGTGGCGCACATGAAGCGCGCGGTAGAACTGGCGGCGGCCGATCCGGAATCCCTGCTGATAATCTCCGGGGGACGGACCCGGTTCGAGGCCGGACCTAAAAGCGAAGCGCGGGGATACTGGGAAGTGGCGGACGCACTCGGCTGGTTTGGACATCCGGAAGTCCGGGAGCGCACCTGCCTGGAAGAATTCTCGCGGGATTCCTTTGAAAATCTATGGTTCTCGATCCGGCGATTCGAAGAGTATGCCGGAGTTCCGCCCAGTCATGTGACTGTGGCCGGGTGGGCGTTCAAGCGCGAACGATTTGAGTTTCACCGGGAAACCATCGCCTGGCCGGCCGCGCGATTTACCTACGTGGGCGTCAACAATCCGGCCGATCTCAAAGCCGCGCTCCAGGGCGAGCAGAGGGCGCTGGCCGAGTTCCAGGCGGACCCCTATGGTATCGGCGAGGCGCTTGCGAAAAAACGAAGCCAACGTAATCCCTTTCATCAGCAGCATCCTTACGGTGACGGGTACAATAACGGTTACCCTTCCAGCGAGGTTGTAACATGTTCAAACGATTATCAAATTTAGTTCGAGGATTCTTCGGCCTGTTCATCTCCGGCATGGAACGGCAGAACCCGGAAGCTCTGTTGGAAGTGGAGACGGAGAATCTGCGGAAACAGATCGCGCAATACAACCAGGGGCTGGCATCGCACGCCGGTTTGTGCGAACGCCTGATGACCCAGGTGAAAAAGCAGGAAGCGGAACAGCGCGACCTGCGGGCCAAGGCGACCGCGAATCTGCGCGCCGGCAACCGGGAGGCGGCTGGCCAGTATGCCATGCGGCTCCAGACCGTGGAGCGCGAACTGGAAGAAAATCGCAAGCAATTGGAGCAGGCCGAAACCACCTATAAAGAACTGGTGCACGCGCGGGACGTTTCGGTATCCACGGCCAAGGCGAAGATTCAGTCTCTGAAATCCAGCATCGGCGATATGAAGATGAAGAAGGCCATGGCGGAACTGACCGAGATGGCTTCCGGGATGGTCAGTTCCATCGGTGGATCGGGCGATACGCTGGACCGTCTTCAGACCATGGTGGAAGAAGAACGCGAGAAGGCCGCCGGACGCGTGCGCGTGGCGAAGGACAGCCTGGACACTACGGGCATGCACCTGAAGGAAGCCGAACAGAACGCGCTGGCCGAACAGGCGCTGGCGGACTTCGCGGCCAAGGAAGGCTTGGCGTTGGAACCCACGCCCGGCGCGCAGGCCAGCCCAAGCGCTCCCGTGAAATCCATGGGACCGGGTACGCGAGAGCAGGCTTAGCCCTCCACTGTGTGGCCCTATCTGAAAGCGGCGTTTTGGGTTGGCGTGGACTTGCCCGGGTTGGGGCGGGTGCCGGTGAACGCCATGGTTGCGGCCGCGTTTGGGATTCTGGGCTTTGCCGAGCCTGCCCTTTGGCTGCTGGGCGTAGGCGTGGAAGCCTCCGTACTGTTTGCGCTTACCACCAGCGACCGGTTTCGCAAGGTGGTGGACGCCGAAAAACTGGGCACGTCGGAGCAGGACGTAGAGGCGCGGCGGCGCTCCCTGATCACCACCCTTCCGCCCGACTCGCAACGGCGGCTGCTGGATCTTGCCAAGAATTGCAACCGGGTATCTGAAGTAACCAAGCAATCCGACGATTTCCTGGTGGAGACCAACCGGGAGGCGTTACATCAACTGGAATGGGTGTACCTGAAACTGCTGGTGGCCCGCAATAATCTGACGTCGGTGGTGGCGGGGGAATCCCCCAAGCAGTTGCTGGCTAAGATGAACGAAGTGGAAGCCAGCCTGCAAACTATGGAAAGCAGTGAGAGTCTGCGCCAATCGCGCACCGCGACGCTGGCGATTCTGCGGGAGCGCTGGGCCAATATTCAGCGCCGCAAGGAGACGCTGGACGAGATCGACAGTGACCTGACGCGCATAGAATCCCAGGTCCAGTTGCTGCTGGAAAACGCCAGCATGCAGGGCAAACCCACTACGATTTCGAGCGACATTGAACTGGCGTCGAACCTGGCCAGCAGTGGACTATATGGCGATTCCGGCGGAACCATTGCGGCTCTGGACCGGACGTTTGGCAGGCGGGCCCAGGAATGATGCTTCCGGCGTGGGCGCAGGAATTGGTTGACCTATACGAAAGCAACGCCGTCAGCCAGTTTGTGATCCATGGAAATGTGTATGACCGTTTGCTGATTCCCAGTGAAACGAAGCCACGGTTGGGTTCGCTGAACGAATTTCTATTGGAAGTGCTGATGCCGCGGTTCGACGTGGTGCTGAGCTACGACCTGGGCAACGGGATCCGCGTGGAGAAAGGCGGGGCGCAGTTTTCCACGTGGCCGTTTCTGAAAGAGAAAGACAACGCGATACTGCCGAAAGCCCCGCGCGCCGCCGT
>JBBQUE010000305.1:0-4962 GCA_038212805.1 Bryobacterales bacterium
AGCACCGCGCGAGCTTCCAGGACACAGCCGGAACGGGTTCGACTCGTCTCCGCACACAAGGCAACGAACCCAGCGAGGAGGGATTGTGAAGAAGCACGCTCAGCAACCTGCCCAACTGGTTTGCCGGAAAGGCTCATGTCTGCCCCGCGCTGATACCGCGCGAAGCGTGCGTGTGCCCGCGATCGTCACGGCCGCCTCCCTTCCATTTCTTTGGCGGATGCCTCAAGCCTAGCGTTGCGCCCAATATTTCTCGCGCGTCTGCACCACCAGACCCTTCGTCCGCGTCGACACCTGCACCTTGCGGAACTCCGACACCCGCACCGGCTCGTCCGACACGTACCCCAAGCTGTACTGGCTCCGCAACTCAGACTGAATGAGCGCGAACATCTCCTCAATGCCGTGCTTTTTTGAAACCTCAAGGTGCGCGCCGCCCGTCTCGCGAGCCATCCTCGCCAACCGCCCGCCGCCCCCAGGCTCCCCGCCACCGTAATACGTGGCATCCGAAAACTCAATCGCGTAGATCAAAGTGTCGGCCCGTTGCGCCGCCTCAATGGCCGCCGGGATATTGGCTTCGCTGCCGGTATCCACGCCATCGGTGAGCAAAATCAGTGCCTTCCGGTTTCCCAGGTCCCGCATCATCGTGGACGCCTTCACTACCGCGTCGTACAACAGAGTCCCGCCGCCGCGCTGCATCTGCAACTCGCCCATGGTCGGCGTATCCACCAGCGACAACACATCGTTCAACTGCCGCCGCGATGACGTCACGCCCTGCCGAACCATCACCGCCAGATCAAACTGGACAATGAAAACTTTGTCCTTGTTCTCACGCAGCACCTCTTCCAGGAAGCGAAAACTCGCGCCGCGCTCGGCATCCAGTACCCGCCGCTGGCTCATGCTGGTATCGATCAGCAGACCAATGGTCAACGGCAAATCGGTCTCTTTGGAAAAATACCGGATAGCCTGCGGGCGCCCATTTTCGAGGATCGAAAAGTCCTCCTGAATCAGATCGCTGACCAGTTGACCCTTCTTCGTCCGCACGGCGGCCAGCAGATTCACCACCTTAACCCCGGTGGAAAACGTGGCATCCTGTGCCCTTGCAGCCGCAGCCATGGCCCACGCGAAAAAAGAACGCCGTGAAATCATCAGACAGATGACGCCGTGAACAGGCGCGTGGTTGCCTACTCCGTGCGCACGAACCCGATCAAACGCTCGCGCAGCTTAGCCGCCGCTTCGTTATCGTGCGTGATCACCAACACGGTATCGTCGCCCGCGATGGTGCCCACCACTTCAGCCCATTCCTCTTGATCCAGCGCCACCGCCACCGAACTGGCATTCGCGGGCGAGGTCTTCAGCACCACCAGATTCTGCGCAGCCCGCACGTCCCACAGAAACTCCGCCACCACGTTGGCAAAGTCCGGACGGCTGACGGCTTCCATTTGGCGATACCCGTCTGAAGTCTTCACCAACCCCAGTTCCCGCATGTCGCGCGAAAGTGTCACCTGCGTGGTCTGGATGCCGTAATTCTCTTTCAGTTCCCGCGCCAGGTCTTCCTGCGTGTGGACCGGCTTCACCCGGATCAACTTCTGGATCTGCCCCTGGCGGTAGTTTTTGTTCATGGACGAAGATCGGCCAGACGGACAGCAGCTTGGTCCAGAGCCTGCGCTACCACCCCGGGACCCGTTCCGCCGCGCGTCTCCCGCGACTTCATACCTTCGCGCGGCTGCAGCAACCGGGCCATGGCTGGCGTGAATTCGGGGGCAAACGCAGCCAGCGTTTCGGGCGTCCAGTCCGACGGCTTCTTGCCGGCCCGCAGGCTCTCCAGCACCAGCCGCCCCACAATTTGATGTCCCTGATGAAACGGCGTACCGGTGCGCGCCAGCTCTTCCGCCAGGTCCGTTGCCACCACCCAGCTTTCTTCCGCCGCGGCCTCAGGCTTGGCAGGCAGCAGCTTGGCCGACCGCACCACCGCGGCCGTCATCCGCAGCGACATCCGGACTTGATCCGCCGCTTCAAACAGCGGTTCCTTGTCCTCCTGCATGTCGCGATTGTAGGTCATCGGCAGGCCCTTCATCGTCAAGTACAGCGAATTCAAAGCCCCGTATACCCGCCCGCATTTGCCGCGAACCAGCTCCAGCGAATCCGGATTCTTCTTCTGCGGCATTAAGCTGGACCCGCTGGTCACCTCGTCCGCCAGTTCGATCCAGCCAAATTCCTCGCCCGAATACAATATCCAGTCCTCGCACAACCGGCTTAGATGCAGCATGATCATGGACGCCGCGTACAGAAAATCGAGCGCGAAATCCCGATCCCCGGACACGTCCATGCTGTTCCGCGTCACCGCCGCGAATCCCAAATCAGAGGCGATGGCGTCGCGATCAAACGGGAACCCGCAACCCGCCAGCGCACCCGATCCCAGCGGCATTACGTCGGTCCGCCGCCGGGCATCGGACAGACGCTCCGCATCGCGCGCGAACATTTCAAAGTACGCCAGCAGGTAGTGCGGCCATAGCACGGCCTGCGCCCGCCGGGTATGCGTGTAGCCTGGAATCACTGCGTCTGGCCAGGCGCGCGCACTGGTCAGCAGCGCATCCAGAAGATCTTTCACATGCCCGTGAATCAGGTCGATCTCTTCGCGCAGCCAAAGCCGCACATCCAAAGACACCTGTTCATTGCGGCTGCGCCCCGTGTGGATCTTGTCGGCCAGCCCACCCACCCGCTCCTTCAGCTTGCGGATTACCACCGTGTGGACGTCTTCATCCGTTGCGCCCGCAAAGAAATCCGCGGCGGTCGCGGCGTGCCGGATCTCTTCGAAGGCCGCCACCAGTTGCCCGCATTCTTCAACAGTCAGAATGCCAACCCGCTGCAGCGCCCGTGCAAACGCTTGCGACCCACGGCAATCGCAATCGATTAAGCGCTTATCGAAGCTCAACGATTCGGAAAACGTTTCAAAGATCTCCGAAGGCCCTGTCTCAAACCGCCCACCCCAAAGCTTCATCCGTTAACTCAGAAGCATCAGCAGCAGCGCTTTCTGCACGTGCAAGCGGTTCTCAGCCTGATCGAACACCACCGATCCGGCCGATTCCATCACTTCGTCGGTCACTTCCTCGCCCCGGTGCGCCGGCAGGCAGTGCATGAAGGCCGCGTGCGGATTGGCCAGCGAGAACAACGCGCGGTCAATTTGGAAACCCTCGAAATCTTGTAAACGCTGAACTTTTTGCTCTTCCTGTCCCATGCTGGTCCAAACATCCGTGTAGATCGCGTCCGCGCCCGTTACCGCCTCACGCGGATCGTCGCTAACGGTGAGCGTCGCGCCCGAAATCGCCGCCAGCGCGGTCACCTGCTGCAGAACCTGAGCATCGGCCTGATAGTTCTTCGGCGTGGCCAGCGCGAAATCCATCCCTAACCGGACTGCTGACAGCATCAGCGAATGCGCCACGTTATTGCCATCGCCCACAAATGCCAGCTTGCGGCCCCGCAAGTCGCCGAAGCGCTCCTGCAGCGTCAAAACGTCCGCCAGCGCCTGGCAGGGATGATACAGATCGCTCAGCGCGTTGATCACGGGCACGCTGGCCCACTGCGCCAGATCGTCGATGGTCTGCTGCAGATACGTGCGCGCGACAATGCACTGCGTCCAACGATCCAGATTGCGCGCGATGTCCTTCAACGGCTCGCGATCGCCGATCGGCCCCATGCTCACCACCGCATCGCCGCCCAGTTGCTTGATCGCCAGTTCAAAAGTCAGGCGGGTGCGCAGCGATGGCTTTTCAAACAGGAGGCTAAGATAGCGGCCGCTAAGCGCCTGCGCGTAACGCACCGGCGAATCCTTTACTTTCAACGCCAAATCCAGAACGCCCAACAGTTCGTCCTGGCTCAGATCGAAATCCGATCGCAGATCTCCAGCGGCAATGCGCGCGGGCATTCTCAACGGGGTAACGCGGGACACAGTGGCTGCCATTTCGCCCTCCTGCTCCCTATAATAACTGAATGTTTATTCAGTCGCATGAATAATTACACGCTCGGGGAGTTCTTCCGCGTGGACATCCACTTTCTTCAGCGGCCGTACCAGGGTGGCGCGTTCTCCTGGTGGCGAACCGGCTGTTCTACGGGTTGATGGTGGCGGGCGTCATTGTCCTGCGCCGGACCCGTCCCAAATTGCCCAGACCGTACCGCATGTGGGGTTATCCGTTCACGCCAGCGCTGTTCGTGGCCGTGACCGTATGGTTTCTGGTCAACACCTTGATCTCCCGCCCGGTGCCTTCCCTGGCCGCCCTCGGATTGGTGGCGGCGGGGATTCCGGCGTACTTCATTTGGCGGAAAGCGTAAATTCGGCCTGCCGCGGCGCGCTCCCGGCTGTTTCCAGCACCAGGCGGTACGAGTTCCCCGGAGTGACCGGAATGACGAAGGTTCTGCCCGCCTCAACCTGCAGCCTGACGCCCACGGGAGCAAATTCACCGCTCGTTCCCTTACGCATTAAGCTGAGCGATCCTGCTACCGGAGGCTGGACCCTGACCTCATTCCCGACCACCGTGAACGGTATCGTCATCGCCGGCATCGCGAGGCCCTTTGAGGCGGTAAACCGGCTGGGCGCACCCGCCCTGGGGGAGGCTGGCGCGGCCCGGCTTTCAGCTTGTGGCGGCGCGATGTCGGCCAGCACAGCTTCGTCTGCCCGCTGACGTGGGCCGCCCGGAGCCTGCTGCTGCGACAGGATCATGGCGGCCGGCACGCGATCCAAAATCGGCGGCGGAGGAGGGATGGCCTCCTTCCGCTTGGGCTTCGGCGCGGGCGCGGGCGCGGGCAGGATGGCAGCCTTCGCGGGCGGGGAAGTCGATATGGCCACTTCCATGGTCTTGGCCGGTAGGGGCGGCGGAGGCAAAGAGCTGCTGCGGGTAACCACGAAGACGGTCAGGCTGGCTGCGTCCAGGGTCGGGACCAGTACCCAAAGCCAGTTCTTAGGTCGCGGCT
>JBBQUE010000306.1:0-4954 GCA_038212805.1 Bryobacterales bacterium
GCGATTCTGCGCTACCGCTTAATGGACGTAGACATCATCTTCCAGCAAGGTTATGTCTACACTCTGGCAACGCTCTGCGTGCTGGGGGTTTTCTACGGGCTGATTTTCTCGTTCACCCGGCCCGAAGACTTGAATCCGGCCGCCATCGTGGGTTTGATTTTGTTTGCGACTTTCATCTTTCAGCCGATTCGGGATTGGCTTCAGGAACAGCTGGACCGCTACGTTCTATATAAGGATCGATACGAGCACCGCCGCACGCTGATCGAATTCGCGCGCGAGCTGGGAGCTGAAACGAATCTGGAACATATGTTGCATCTGGTTGGGGAGCGGTTGGTACAAACCCTTTCCATTCAGCATGTCGGGTTCTTCCTGCTGAACGAGCGGAATGGCACGTTCTCGGTGTGCATGACGGAAGGGAACCGCCGAAATCCTGCCGGGGATTCGGATTTGAGTTTCCTCGAGGGCGGTCCTCAAAAACCATACCTGTTCTTTGAACGAACCCGGCGGTTGTTGGACGTGGTTTCAAACACCATGCCCAGTTCGGTGAAAACCTCAATTGCGGAACGCGATTACACGTATTACGTGCCTTGCTCCGTGCGTGGGCGGATCGTGGGGTGGATTGGCCTAAGCCGTACCGACAAGGGTGATTTCCTGTCAAGCGACGACGTGGAATTGGTGATTACTCTGTCAGGGTATTTGGCAATCGCCATTGAGAACGCGTGGCTTTACCGGTCCCTTCAGAGCAAAGTGGAAGAATACGAACGCTTGAAGGAATTTAGCGAGAACATCGTTGAATCCATCAATGTGGGGATTCTGGCGGCTGATCTGGACGACCGGGTGGAAAGCTGGAACAGCCAGATCGAGAAGCTAACGGGTGTGACCCGGGATCGCGCGGTGGGCCGCCGGCTGTGTGAGCTGTTCCCCGCAGATCTCTGTGAGCAGTTTTCACACGCGCGGGGGTTGGGCGGCGTTCAGAATATCTACAAGTTTGTTTTGCAGCCAGAGATCCAGGGCTTGAGTTCAAACGGGGCGGGGAAGACGAATGGCTTCGTTCCGCCAGTTCATATCGTGAACCTGGCAATCGCGCCGTTGGTTTCAAAAGACTCAGAGCAGATTGGACGCCTGATCATCTTCGATGACATTACTGACCGGGCGGAATTGGAGCGCCGGTTGATGCAGGCCGATAAGCTGAGTTCCATTGGTTTGCTGGCCGCTGGCGTTGCACATGAAGTGAATACTCCACTGGCGGTGATTTCCACATATGCGCAGATGCTGGCCAAGCAGGTTTCGGGCGATGACCAGAAGTCTAAGCTGTTGGAAAAGATCGCCAAACAGACGTTCCGGGCCAGCGAGATCGTGAATTCGCTGCTGAATTTTTCGCGAACTTCACCGGCCGAATTCGTCGAGGTGGATGTGAACCGGGTGATCCGGGAAACACTGACGCTGATCGATCATCAGTTGCGCAAGGCAGGTGTGGAAGTGCTGCTCAAGCTGGATATGGCGCTGCCACCGGTAAAAGGGAACGCGGGGAAACTGCAGCAAGTGTTCCTCAATTTGTTCCTGAACGCTCGTGACGCGATGGATGCTGGCGGGGTGCTGGCGGTGAAGTCCTGGGAGGATCAAGACTTGGCGCACATTGAGGTGGCCGATTCCGGATCTGGAATCGCGCTGGGAGACATCTCCAGAATCTATGACCCGTTTTTCACCACGAAGGCCGCGCGCAAGGGCACAGGACTGGGGCTTTCGGTTAGCTATGGCATCATCCGCGAACACTCCGGGTCGATTGACGTGGAAAGCGAGCCGGGATCAGGTACGCGCTTTCACGTAGAGTTTCCCGTGGCCAGGAAAGCGGTCCATGCCTGAACTGTTGCCGGACCTGCCCACACCAAACTCCAGTAAAGGCCGAATCCTGGTAGTGGACGACGAAGCGGACATCCGCGAAAGCCTGGAGACACTACTTTGCCTGGAAGGGTATCAGGTGGAGATGGCTCCGAATGCTACTGAGGGGCTGCGGAAGATTGAGGCCGGCAGCCACGATTTGATCCTGTTGGACCTGATGATGCCCGACCGTTCCGGCATGGACGTGCTGCGGGACGTTCGTGAGCGCGAGATCGATACGCCGATCTTCATGATCACGGCTTACGGATCGGTGGAAGTTGCGGTGAACGCCCTGAAGGCGGGGGCGAACGACTATTTCTCCAAGCCGTGGGACAACGAAAAGCTGCTGATCGAGATTGAACGCATGATTGCGCAATCGCGGTTGGAACGGGAGAACACTCAGCTCAAACGCGCGCTGAAGCAACGCTACAGTTTCCCGAATATTATCGGCAAAAGCGACCGCATGCTCAAGATTCTGGACTTGGTGGCGCAGGTAGCGCCCAGCCGGGCCACAATTTTGATCATGGGGGAGACGGGCACCGGTAAAGAATTGATTGCAAAAGCAATTCACGCCAATTCCGCGCGCGCCGATCAGATGTTCGTAGCCGTGAACAGCGGATCCGTCCCCATGGATCTGTTGGAATCCACATTGTTTGGTCATGTGAAAGGAGCGTTTACGGGAGCGATTTCGGCCCGCAAGGGGTATTTTGAGGTGGCCAATAAGGGGACCATCTTCTTCGACGAAATCGGGACGATTAGCCAGGAAACGCAGGCCAAACTCCTGCGCGTGATTCAAGAGCGCGAGTTCATGCCGGTAGGCTCCACCGAAACGGTGAAGGTGGACGTGCGGATTGTAGCGGCGACGAATGCCGAACTCAAGAAACTGGTGGAGGATGGCCGTTTCCGCGAAGATCTCTACTACCGTCTCAACGTGATCAATATCGTGCTGCCGCCTCTGCGCGAGCGGAAGGAGGATATTCCGCTGCTGGTGGAATTCTTCGTCACGAAGTATTGCCGGGAGAACGAAAAATTCCTGGATTCCGACCAGCGGGGAACGCTGCGATTTGAGCCGGATGCGCTGCAGTTGCTGCTGGAACATAACTGGCCGGGCAACGTTCGTGAATTGGAAAATGCTGTCGAGCGGGCCGTGGTACTGGCGTCGTCCCCTTGGATTCCGGTGGACGTGCTGCCCGATTCGATCCTGCATGCGGGCGGACTTCGAATCCGGCGCGATGAGAGCGGGTATCTTCCTCCCGATGCCTCGCTGTTTGAAATCGTGGCGGACTTTGAGCGGCGCAAGATTATGGACAGCCTCGAGACCGCGAACTGGAGCCAAACCGATGCCGCCGAATCGCTCCGTATACCGCTTTCGACGTTGAACCAGAAGATTAAACGCTTGAACATCGACGTAAAACGGAAGGGCGCGAGCGGTTCTGACTGACATTTTTTTACACTGTCCGTAAGGCCCCATGCACTGTGTTGTATTGACACGGGTGTGCGTATTCGGTATCCTTACGTTTCGTTCATGTTTATTGATCTCCGGCACGAGTAGGCCCAAACTGTTGCTGGGGTTGCTCCGCCGAAATCCGTAGAGGAGATTCATGCCAGAAAAACAATATTTTGTCGTTGTCCTAGCCCATTCCCTGCACGGCCGTCTTCGTCGGATCCACGTTCCCCACCAAACAATTTACGTTGCCTTATTGCTAACCGCCGTTTCGATGCTTACCGTGGTTGGTTTTCTTTCCAGCTATTTACGCATGAGTTGGAAGGTTTCCAACTACAATTCGCTGCGCCAGGAAGTGGACGTGCTGCGATCCAAATACCGGGATTTGCAGAAGGTGACGAACGAGAAAAATGCTCAGTTGGCTACGCTTCAGGTGTTTGCTAGCGAAGTATCCGTGGCTTACGGATTGAAGCGCAAGACGGTGGAAGTGGACTTAGCCGACGCCGCATTGGCCCCCAGTTTTCGCGAATCCATCGATCAATACGACTTTCTTCGGCATGCTTCTATTTCGAAGGCATACCGGGCATTTCCCAAGCAATGGCAGACCAATGTCCGTCCTAGCCTTTGGCCGCTGGATGGACGTCTGATGAGTCCTTTTGGCGCGCGCTCAGACCCGTTCTCGAGTGAAGGGGCGATTCATACTGGCGTCGATTTATCCGCGCAGTACGGCACTCCGGTTCGCGCTACGGCTGACGGGCTGGTTGCGTTTGCGTCGTGGGGCGGCCAGTATGGAAAACTTGTCATCGTTGACCACGGGAACGGCATGCAAACCTACTATGCGCATATGTCTCAGTTTGACGTGATTACCGGACAGGAGATCCGCCGGGGAGATACGGTGGGACGCTCCGGGTCCAGCGGTCGATCGACGGGGCCGCATTTGCACTATGAAGTCCGGATGGGTGGCACGCCGATCAATCCGTATCCTTATCTGGCGCAATCGCCAGTCTCGCTGTCTGCCAAGGTTACGCGCGACCTGCCATTCTAATCCGATTGACGTTCGGCCCGCGCCTGCAAGTGTAGGGTGACGCGCGAAGCGCACCCTCTATCCAACGGATTTGTTAAGTTCTGCGCCCTAACCTTGGGCACATTCGCCTTCGAGTCCCTATAGTTGTTTCTGCGCCGTGACTGCGCGCTTGTAGACGTTTTTTCAGTAGGGATCCAGTGCTTTCTGGCACTCCGTACCGCTCGCTCCAGCGCCGCCACGCCGCCCCCTGCCCAGATCGTTTCCTGCTCTCCCAGGCGGCACCGCAGGCATCGGCCGGGCCCGCGTTTCTGCTGCCAAGCGTGAAAACTTCTATCCATTTGCACCAACTCGCCAAGATGCCCTCGGCGATTCCGGCGTTGCCGGTACTGTTTGCGCTTGCGTTCCTGGCTCCACGGACCTTCGCTCAGCCTCCATTGCCGCAACGTCTCGGAATCCAGTTTTAAGCCATCTTCTTCCAGCAGATACTGCGCCGCGAGTGTGGGCCCGAACCGAACTCCCACCGCGCCTGAATACTTCTGGCGTACTAACTGCAAGACCTGCGGCCGGAATTTCTTCCATTTGGATTGATTCGACCGCCGCCCCGCGTT
>JBBQUE010000307.1:0-4951 GCA_038212805.1 Bryobacterales bacterium
CAAATAAATGGAGTTTCGGATTCTTCATTGTCAACTTATGTCCTCTGGAAAATGTTCTATATCTCTATACACCGCAGCGCCTTTTTCGATGTTGTGCTTAAAGGAATTTCATTTAATTTTTCTCTGAGCCTCCAACAGCAGGAGGAGCCAGGATCGGAAACGGTTGCGGCCACCACCTGAAAGCGGTAGTTGGTGTTCACAATGGTGTGCCGGAAATTCCCCAAGACTCTCAGCACCTGTGCGCCAGGAATCTGTTCGGCCTGGGGAAACTCCCAAAATCCCGCCATGCGGCGGCTGTCCGGAGGACGTTGCCACAGCAGCAGTTCACCCGGACGCGCCACGTAGAAAAGGCGCTGTTCCACCTCGAAGCTGATTGGCTTGCGTGACTTGACGGGAAACTCGCGCTGGTTTCCCTGTTTCCGTGCCTGGCACGCTTCGGCCACCGGGCAAAGCAGGCAAAGCGGTTGAGAGGGCAGGCAGACAGTGGCGCCGAGTTCCATCATGGCCTGATTGAAATCGCCGGGACGGCGCGGCGAAAGAAGAGTCTGAGCGCACTCAGCCAGCCGTGCCCGGACAGCTCCCGATGCCACATCGCCCCGTTCGGCGGTCAGGCGGCTGAGGACCCGGATCACGTTTCCGTCCAGGACCGCATGGCGTAGGCCGAAGGCAATGCTCCCCACAGCTGCTGCGGTGTAATCCCCGATCCCTGGCAGCGCACGCAGGGTTTCGTATTCTTTTGGAAATGCGCCTTGTGCCACGATCAACTTGGCTGCTTGCTGCAGGTTACGGGCGCGCGAGTAATAGCCTAAGCCAGCCCAGGCTGTGAGCAGATCCTGCTCCGGCGCGGACGCCAAGGCTTCCACGGTCGGAAACCGCTGCAAGAAACGCTCGTAAAATCCCAGGACTGCCGCGACGCGGGTTTGCTGGAGCATGATCTCCGATACCCAAATCTGATAGGGGTCCTGAGTGTTCCGCCACGGCAAGTCGCGCTTGTGAAGATCAAACCAGGCAAGTAGTTGTTTCCGGAAGGTGGCGGACAGACTTTCAGTGTATCTCCTCCGTATTACGCGGTGATATGATTTGCAGTGTGAAGCTGTTCCGATTCCTCTTTTTCTTCGCGGTGGTTGCAGGGATCTGCGCCTATGCGTATTCCAACTATTCACCTTTCCGGGTTTTCGCCCTCTATGCCGTGGGGCGCAGTCCCGAGTGCCCTCTGGCAAATGCGCTGAAGAGTCAGGAGAATATTGAAAGGCAGATTGCCTATAAAGATGAGATCTTAAACGCCAGCAAGCGTTTGCGGGAAGATCCGAAAGGGTTTCACGAATGGGCTACTCCCAAAGGCAACTTCTGGGTGCCGAAGGGAAGCGACTACGTTTTGCCTTACAATCTGGCAGAGCAGCAGCGCAAGATTTACGGCGAAGGCACGAACGGGCCCAGACGCGGCGACATTGTTCTGGATTGCGGCGCCAACATCGGGGTTACCCTGCGCGAGGAACTGGCGGCGGGCGCGGAGAAGATCATCGCGATTGAGCCGGGGCCGGAAAACCTGGAGTGTCTGCGGCGGAACTTTCCTAGCGAGATTGCGTCAGGCAAAGTGGTGATCTATGCCAAGGGCGTTTGGGACAAAGAAGAAGTTCTCACCTTCCGCGTAGACCCGGAGAACTCCGCAGCCGACAGCTTTGTAATGAAGCGCGAGGGTGCGGTTGCGGTGGAGAAGATCCCGGTGACCACTATCGATATTCTGGTGAAGGAACTGAACCTGCCTAGGGTGGACTACATCAAGATGGATATTGAGGGGTCAGAACTGCGGGCTTTAACGGGGGCCCATGATACACTGGCGAAGTTCAAACCGCGTATTTCTGTTGCTTCCTATCATGAGCCCGATCACCCCAAGCGCATTCCTGAGATCATCCGGGCAGCCCGTCCCGATTACCAGATCGAATGTGGGCCCTGCTTTGAGACGAGCGGCGGTGTGCGCCCCGACATTCTTTATTTTCATTAGCCTGGCGAGTTCCTGCGCCCACCACTACCGGGCCGAGGGCGTGGTGCTGAGCGTGCATCCGGAGCGGTCAAGCGTGGTGATATCGCATCGCGCGATTCCGAAGTATATGGACGCGATGGCGATGGAGTTCCCCGTTCGTAAACCTGCCGAACTGAAAGGACTAGTGCCTGGATCGCGGGTGGACTTTCGCCTGAGCGTCGACGCAAAACGAAGTGCGGTCGACCACGTCCGGGTGAAGACGGCCCAACTGGAAGATGTGATTCTGCCTCCGCAGGCGAGCAAGCTTTCTGTTGGCGACCTGATTCCGGGGTTTGCGCTGAAAGACCAAACCGGGCGCGAGCTTCGACTGGCAGACTTCCGGGGGCACCCGGTGGTGATCGATTTCATCTATACCCGCTGCCCGCTGCCCGATGTCTGTCCCCGGCTGTCAGCCAACTTTGCGCTGCTGCAAAAGCGCTTTGGGGACAAGATCACCCTACTTTCGATTACCATCGACCCGCTGTTCGATACCCCCGAAGTGCTGGCGGATTATGCGAAGCGCTGGCGGGCCGGACCTGACTGGCACTTCCTGACGGGTTCTCTGGAGCAGATCCAGCGGGCGGCGAGTCCGTTCGGACTGGTTTACTGGGCGGAAGAGGGGGTGATATCCCATACCTCTGCGACCGTGATAGTGACCCGGGATGGCCGCATGGGCGCATTGCTGGAAGGATCCACCTTCACGGCCAAGCAATTAGTGGATCTGGTAGGGAGCACACTGGATGCCCGATAGCCCTTTCCTAACAGCGGAGTGGCGCTATTTGGCCATGCTGAATTACGCGGTGGATCCGCGGATTCTGGCGGAGTATCTTCCCGCCGGGACAGAACTGGACTTTCATGAAGGCAAGACCTATGTGAGCCTGGTGGGACTCCGCTTTCTTCGCACGCGTTTGCTGGGTATGCCGATTCCGCTGCATACCGATTTTGACGAGGTGAATTTGCGTTTCTATGTCCGCCGCGGGGAGAAGCGGGCCACCGTGTTTATTCGGGAAATCGTACCTCGCTGGGCCATTGCCAAGATTGCTCAGCTGGCTTACAACGAGAAGTATATTGCGCTCCCGATGTGGAACCGCATTGCGATGCCACTGGTGGAGTATGGATGGGAACTGCGTGGGGCGCGCAACTACCTGCGGGTGGAGTGCGCGGGAGGGGAACCGGTGGACCTCGAAAGCGGTTCGCTTGGGCAGTTTATCGCCGAGCACTACTGGGGCTACTGCGCTCAGCGCGATGGCGGTACCGTGGAGTACAGGTTGGAGCACCCGCCCTGGCGGGTCTGGCCCGGTTTGCGTTCTGAGATCCGGATCGACGTGGAGAAGCTGTACGGAGCCCAATTTGTCGAAACGCTTGCAGCCCAGCCCGTCAGCTCGTTTGTGGCTGAGGGATCGGCGGTAAAGGTGTTCAAACCAAGGCGGGTCTCATCCTAACAACGGCAGTTGGCGGGCTGCGGATCGGTCAACCTCCGTGCCCGGAAGTGATTGCGGCTCAACTGCCCGATCTAACAGCCCGTGGCGGAAGTAGTTCACGCGCCAAATTGTAGGCGAAACGCCCGCGCCACCTTGCGGAATCAGTGGTTTGCAGACAGGGTGGGGCAGGCGTTTTCGCCTGTCCGGACTTTTACCACGGGCTGCCAGGCTCATAGGAAAGAGGCGAATTGGCCACGGATGGACGCGGATGGCCTAGTACAGGCGAACGCCGCGTTTGCCAGGCTTGCGCGTCATGTGAACGGTATCGAGAAACCGCACTTTGTTGGCCGTCACGACAATAGTATGGGTGCGGAAGCCCTCGCCGAAGAAGCGCACGCCATTTAGCAGCGAACCCGGAGTAACACCGCACGCAGTAAAAATAATCTGGTTGCCAGGTGCCAGGTCTTCCGCCTTGTAGATGCGGTTGGGGTCGCGAATTCCCATGCGCTCCATGCGCGCCTCCATCTCCGGACCCTTCACCACCAACCGGCCCACCATTTCGCCGTGCAGGCAGCGCAAGGCCGCCGCGGTGAGGACGCCTTCGGGGGCACCGCCGATTCCCATTACGGCATGCACGCCGGTGCCACGGACCGCAACGGCAATGCCCGCGGAGAGATCTCCGTCGCCAATCAGGCGAATGCGCGCGCCCGCGGCACGGATATCGGCGATCAGTTTGTCGTGCCGGGGCCGGTCCAGAACGGTGACGACTAAATCTGTAACTTTACGATCCAAACAGTTTGCGATGGCCTTAAGATTATCTTCCACGGGAGCATCAATATCCAGGGCTCCATGGCAAGCGGGACCGGCGATGATTTTTTCCATGTAGCAATCCGGCGCGTGCAGCAGCCCGCCAGGCTCCGAGGCAGCCAGGACGGCGATGGAGTTGCTTGCGCCCATCGCGCAGAGGTTAGTGCCTTCCAGGGGATCGACCGCGATGTCGACCTCGGGATAGTGCACGCCAAGCGGGGGAGTAGGACCCACCCGTTCGCCGATATAGAGCATGGGCGCTTCATCGCGTTCGCCTTCACCGATGACGATGGTGCCGGTGATGGCGAGTTCCTGAAAGGCGGAGCGCATGGCCTCCACCGCCGCGTGGTCTGAACCCTTGCGGTCGCCTCGGCCCATGGTGCGGGCGGCGGCAACAGCGGCCGCCTCCACAATATGAACCAGATCCAGGGAGAGCCCTTCAACGTTCGTACTCACGGGGGACGTCGTTGACATGAAACCTCTTTTGAAGATTTAGTTTAGGTAGTACGTGCGGTATAGCGTATCACGCTGCTTGGGAACGAAGCCCGCGCCCCGGATCATACGGCGAAGTTCCTCTTCAGTGGCGCGATGGTGCGCCCCGGCGGCCGACACCACGTTCTCTTCAATCATAATACTGCCGACGTCATTTCCGCCAAAACGAAGCCCGATCTGGCAGGTTTTCAGGCCGGGAGTTACCCAGGAT
>JBBQUE010000308.1:0-4942 GCA_038212805.1 Bryobacterales bacterium
GGCCAGACGTTTTTCTTCGAGCTTTTTTGCCTCGAAGAGCTTTTCCCCGCGAGTTTTTTCGCTCAGCGGCCTTGTTTCTAGCTCTGGTGGGTTTTTTTTTCCAACAGACCTGTCTTTGAGATCTGGTTGAACGCTTTCCCGAGCTACCTCACGGACCGTATCGTTGACTAGATCAGGCGGTGCCTCGCCCGGCGTTTCAACCGAGCGCTCCACCGGAGCTGACGCCGCGACGAAAGTAGTGGTGCCCTCGGCCGTGGTTCCATCCACTTTATCCACGTGCAAACGGAACGCCGTTACATCCGACTTCGACAGATACGCGTAGCTGCCCAGACTTAACGCCGCCGTGTCCAACGGCATTTCAAACGGCCCGCCGGCGTCGCGGATTTCCAGCACGCCTTTCTTCACCGAACCCAACGAGGCCGGATTCCAATGCAGTTCGATATGTCCATCGCGGGAGACGGCTTCCACAGCCAGCAAGGCTGACTTCGTCATTGGGGCCGGCGTGGGCGCGAACTGGATCCGAAAATACACCAACGCAGCTAAAGAAACCACAACCAAGCCAACCAGCACGGCCCAAATGGAAGCCTGATTCCGTTTCGCGGGCTTATCCTCCATTTGCTGGTACTCGTGCTGGATCTGCTTTAGCCACTCCGAACTGACCTCAGACCCGAGCTGCGGCCCGGGCTCCGGAAGCAATTCAGTTTCAGATTCAGGGGCCTGGACGTGTCCAGCGTTCATCTCTGGCGCTGCAACTTTCGCGGTCGCCGCAGGTACGGCTACATGTTCGGCCAAATGTTCGGCCAACACCTCCACAGGCACGGACGCAGCTGCCGCCGCGGCCATCGGCACCTCGATTTTCGACTGGGACGGCCCCGCGGAGGGAGCTACTGGTTCGAGTACGGGCGCGGGCACCTTCAGATCGCTGGACTTCCAATACCGCGCTTCTTGCGCGGGGGCCGTCCGGCGCGAAATCCGTGCGGTGTTTCCCGGCCTGGCACGCACTTCCGATTCCACGCAGCGGAAGAAGAACGCCGCATCCGCGCTGCCATTGGCATAGGGACGCAAGACCACAGCCACGTGCCAGGGTTCTGGAAAATACTTTTCGTGGAACGCCAAAGCGTCGCCAGTCAGTTCCGGGCCGCCCCGCACGATCGATTGGTACCACCCAATGACGTGCGCGCCGCCCGATTCCAAACCTTCTTCATCCCAGCGGGTGATGCTCTGCGCCATGGCGGCCTGTTCGGGATCCGATAAAACGAAGCCAGGCCCGGAGGAGTGCGCACACGCAATCGGCTCCATGCCGCGCGCATTCAATCGCCCGTCTTCCATCTCTCCCAGCAGCAACCCGCCTACGCCCTTGCCCCACTTGGCTTGGTCCTGGACGCCCTGCAGCACTTCCGTTTCCACCTGCCGCAGCGTATCCAGATCAATCGCGAACGGGGTTCCATCAAAGGCTGGACCGGAGGCCAACCCGCGCTCACCCAGGAAAAAGAATCCGGCATCCGCTCCACCATTTCCAGTGGGAGCGAGAATCACAGCCACCTGCCACGGTTCCGGGAAGAACTTGGCGTGCAAGCGCGAATCTTCCGGCGCAAGCTCCGGCGGACCCTGTGCCTGAGAACGGTACCAACCTACGACGTTGCGCCCACGCTCCGGGCGGCTTTCGTGGAAACGAACCCGTTCCGCAAACGCCGATTCGGCCAGTTCCCGCGGAGTAAGTGTGCGCGAGCGTCCACCGCGCACCGCTTGCGGCTGGACCGCGGCTGCGATAGGGGCGGCGAGCGAAACCGGCTCAAAACCCGCGATAGAAACCCGGCCATTCTCGAAAGTGCCCAGCAGCAAACCGCCGGTCGACAGCGGTTGCCCGTGGTCCTGCGCCCACTCTTCCGAGACCTGCCCTTCGATTTGTTTGAGCGTGTCGAGATCCCACTCGATCACGAACCAGGAAGCCGATGGCACGCTTTTAGAATTCGTCATGTACGGTCAGCTATCCGATCAAGTGCAATTCGTGGGCCCTAGGTTCCAGGTTCGAGATTCCCGCTAACTAAGTATAATCCTGATCATAGCCCTACTCCAACACATTTTGTGCCGCTCCTTTTCCCAGGTACGCGCCACGCCCCTGCACCGCTATCGGTACCAGTCGCTCATACACCGACCGTGTTTCTTGCACCATCAGTTGCGACGAAAACTCCCGCTCAAACCGGGTCCGCCCGGCTTGGCCCATCCGTACGCGTAGCGCCGGATTGTCCAACAGATCCACAATCCGCTCCCGCAAACCGGCCACATCCCCGCGCGAAACCAGGAATCCGGTCACCTGGGACTGCACCGCCTCCGGCACGCCGCCCACATCCGTCGCCACCACCGGCAGCCCGGCCCGCATGGCTTCCAGAATGCTCATCGGGAGCCCTTCATAGCGCGATGCCAACACGAAAATATCCGCTTCGGCCAGAATCTCCGGCACGTTCCGGCAGGTCCCCAGAAAGCGCACCCGGCTGCCCAGCCCCAGTGCCCGCGCTTCGGCCTGAACGGCTTCCCGTTGCCGGCCATCCCCAACCAGCCAAAGTTCATACGGCTGCTTCACGGCAGCCATGGCGCGCACCAGCAAGCTCTGCTCCTTGGGTTCGTCAAAGCGCGCCACCATCACCACCCGCGGAACACTTTGCACGGGCCGGGCGTGTACCGGCGGATCCAGTGGCTCCACCCCGTTCAGCACCTTGTTCATCTTCGGCGCGCTGCCAATTCGGTATCGCAAACCCAGCCGGTAATCCGCCTCGCTCACGGTGATGATCCCGGTACTGGTCCGCGCCAGCAGCCATTCGCTGGGGATGGCCAGCGCCTTCCGGGCCACCGACACCCCATCCGCGAAGGCCCATCCGTGCGCGGTGAACATGGACGGAATCCCGCTCATCCGGGCCGCTAACCGTCCCAGGATCCCGGCTTTGAAGGAGTGAGTATGCAGCAGATCGGGCCGGACGTGGAACATCAAATCGCGGATCTGGACGGCCGCGCGCCAATCGCGCACCGGAGAAATCGGGGTCACCAAATCTTCAACGATATGTACCGGTACACCTAACTGGGCTGCGCCTTCCGTAAGATACCCATGTTCGCCGGAGGCCAGCGTGATCTCAAATTGATCCACCAAGCCGCGAATCAGGGTGAGGACGTGAGCCTGGGCCCCGCCTTCGTGGGCACGCGTGATGAGATACAACAAACGCATGGGTTCGCGGGCGCAGCGCACCCGACGCTGCTCTGCCTGATAGAGTATCGCGCTCACGGCTGGAAGTTCCGTAGGATAACATGAAGGCGCACCTGGGCGATAGATTCCAGGGTAGCTACGGCATCCACCGTCTGTTCCGCGGTAAGGGGCTGATTGCGCATGGCTAAGACCTTGGCTTCCATCCCGGCGCGGGCGGCCAGGGAATACACCAGGGGTTTCACCCGCGCCTGAACCACCAGCCTTGCGGTCCGCCAATGCCCGATGCGCGCGGGCCCGTACTTCCGGTAGATCAGCACATCGCTGCGGCAGCTGGCGGCGTACTTCCCGGTCTGCCTCAGGTTCGCATTCCGGATAAACATCAGAGGATGGTTCAGGTGTTCCACCCGCGTGCGCCCCGCAATCCGGCACCAGAGTTCGTGGTCCTCCGAACGCGGGAAGGCAGGGTCATAAGGATTCGCCTGGAACCACGCCGTGCGCCCGGTCACGGTGGGATGCAGAACCGGATTGACCCGCAGCAGGCCGTAATCCGACGTATCGGGAGCCATCTGCCCCCGGATCCCAATCGGCCGGCCTGCGCCATCAATCACGTAAGCGCCGGTGCCCACGATACATGCTTGGGGGTGGCGGTCCAGGAACTCTACCTGGCGCGCCAGCCGGTCGGGATGCATTAGATCGTCGGCATCCATCCGGGCCAGATACTCGCCGCGAGCCAGGTGCGCGATCCGGTTCAGCGCTGCCACCAGCCCGCGGTTCCCGGCTTCGGACACGACGCGCACCCGGTCATCGGAAATGGATTGCGCGATCGGTAGCGAGGCATCGGTTGACCCGTCGTCGTAGAGGATCAGTTCCCAGGCCTGGAAGGTTTGGGCGAAGACGGAGCGGATGGATTCCAGTAACGTGGATTCCGCGTTGTGGAAGGGGAGGCCGATGGTGATGCGGGGATTAGTCGCCATTGGTGGCCCGACAGGAACGACTTTTCACCAGGGGATGCAGCCAGATCGCGTTCCCAAAGATAGCACGAGGACGACGTGATAGGGTCCATTGCTAAACTAGCTGACGTGAGAGCATCTCTGCTCGTTTTGGTCTCGATCTCCCACCTGCTGGCTTCGTTGGGATTTTGGCGCTCGATCATTTCGCGGCGGATCCCGAACATGATTGACTGCGCCTGTTTGTCCATCATCGTATATTACGATGTGGGCATTTGGCTCGAATGGACCGGGTTTGATTTTCCCGATCCATACCTTTCAACCATGCGCGAGGCGAATGACGTGAATTTCACGATCTGCGCGATCGTGCTGTTGTTCATGCCTTGGCTTTTGCGATTGGGTGGACTCGTGGCAAGCGGCGGAGCTTGGCCACAACCCGTAGAGCGAGAACTCCGCGAGTTCCGGCATCGGCAACTGTTTTACGTGCTGGCGGTAGTAGCGACTGTGATTTTGGCAATTACAGGCGCTGATCGAATCATGCGCGGGCTGCAGCTTTGGGAGATCCGGAAAGAGATGAGCGAGTGGGGAGTGCTTGTGGTTTTGTTGTATGTTCCGATACACTTCCTCGCCTACTATATCTTTCAGTCTGATTCTAAGACGGCGTGGGGAATCGGGTTCGTGATTTGGCTTATTGTGTCCGGTATTGTCTCAACGTTGATTCTTGGTGAGAGGACGAATACCCTGATTCCGTTTGTCATCGCGATCTTGTTCTGGCTCTCACCAAGATTGAAGGTGATTG
>JBBQUE010000309.1:0-4940 GCA_038212805.1 Bryobacterales bacterium
CACCCTTGACGGTAGGCCACTTGGGAAGGCCAGCGCCGTTCGGATCGCCCTTCTTGATGAAGTTAGCGAAGTAGCCCTGCATCATCTTCGAGACTTTGAAGTCGTCCGGTTCCCATGCGTAGACTTTGTTGCCCTCCAGGTTGCCCATCGCGTACTCGATCTCCGAAGAGTGGACGGCTCCTTTGGGCGGAGGCGGCGTGTCTTTAGCAGTGCCGCTATTCCGCGTAACACCGCCTGCCAAATTGGCGGTTGCACCGGCGAACTCCGGCGTCATCCTGGGCCGCGCCCGTTCGTAAAAGTAGCGGTAGACGGGTTTGCCGCCGGTCTGGGCTGCGACGTCGGTCCACATCCAGGTTCCAAACGCGATGAAGCGATCGCCGGCCAGCGACCGTGCCACGTTTTCCACCTCGCTATCGTCCGCGGGTGCATAGACTTTGAGAACTTCCGAAGCATGGTCCTTGTAGAGGCGCTCGACGGCGGCACGATAGTTGGCCAGGGTTGGCAGTTCGCGGCCCATCACGGCTCTGGCTCCCTGCTCTTCTGAGTTCCACCCCGCCAGCAGCGGGACGTGGGCTTGCTTACCGGCAGCGTAGATCGCCTTGGGAGGTTCCGGGAAAAAGTAGCCATCCACGCAAATGCCGAAGCGCGCAGCACCCGGCTTGGCGACCGCATCCAGCAGCTGTTGGGCCGACAGTTCGCGCAGTTCCTTCAACGAATGTACGCCAATGGATTCGGCGAACTTGGAGCCATTGGCTTCAGCGTCCTTCAGTGGCATCGAAGTCATCAATACGGAACCGCTTTCACCGATTGCCCCGGCGATCAGGTCGCGAGAAAGCGGCGACGCCATCTGCGCGCTCACGGAACTCGATCCGGCGGATTCACCCGCAATAGTAATCTTATCCGGGTCGCCCCCGAACGCGGCGATGTTTGCCTTCACCCAATGCAGAGCAGTGCTTTGATCCATCAAAGCGTAGTTGCCGGAAGCATGGCTGGGTGATTCCGCCGTCAGCTCAGGATGCGCCAGAAATCCGAAGATGCCCAGGCGGTAGCTGATCGTGATGGCGACAATGCCTTTGCGCGCCATGCTCTCGCCGTCGTAACGGGGCTCTGAGCCGTCGCCGGCCTGAAAGCCTCCTCCGAAATAGTAGACCAGCACGGGAAGTCGCTCACCGGCGCGCTTGGCGGGGGTCCAGATGTTCAGGTGGAGGCAATCCTCGCTCATGCCATTCGAGCGGAAGTTCATGTCCCCGAACAGCGGGAGTTGCATACAGCGCGCTGCAAACTGCTTGGCGTCCCGGACGCCGTTCCAACCGGCAGCGGGCACCGGTGGCGCAAAGCGCAGATTTCCCACCGGAGGTTGGGCGAAGGGCACGCCACGGAAGATGCGGATGCCGGACGTTTCGGTTCCCTCCAGAGTTCCGAGAGCTGTGGTGACACGGGTCTGGGCTGGCGCGCACAGGGCGCAGGTGGCGAGGAGTGCAATGCGGAATTTCATGGCCGAAACCAATTATGGATCATCCGGAAGCCCGGCTGCATATGCGGACCTTTATTCCGCCAGGCAATGTGGTGTACCTACCAAAGATTTGCGGTAAAGAAGGAGACATGCACCGCCGCGAGCTTGAATTGAATTGGGACGAAGCGAATATCGGCCACGTGGCCCGCCACGGCGGACGGGTCGGCTTAGTAGGCGCATACGTTACCGGCCGGCATGTTCAGGACGTGGCGCCACCTTCCCGTCCGCCTTCGTGAATCAGCCG
Organism: Bryobacterales bacterium; assembly: GCA_038212805.1. Classification (GTDB taxonomy): domain Bacteria; phylum Acidobacteriota; class Terriglobia; order Bryobacterales; family Bryobacteraceae; genus JANXQZ01. The sequence goes on from JBBQUE010000309.1 coordinate 1,758, forward strand.
GTAGATCTGGGCGCCAATCTTCTCTACAGTGTTCATGCCAATGCCAGGAATCGCCAGTAACTCGCGCGCCGTGGCAGGACGTTGTTCCGCGAGCGCCTTCAGCGTGGCATCGCTGAAAATACGGAATGCCGGAACCTTGCGGCGTTTCGCTTCGGCCATGCGCCAGGCACGCAGTTTGGCTTCCAGGTCGGAATCCCGGGCAAGCACAGGCGTCCGCGTTTTGGTGCCCTTCGCCTTAGCCGCCGGAGCCGCCTTGCGTTTGGCTTTCACGGGCGCGGCGATGGCGTCCTTCACCAATAGATCCAGGGGCACGGCTTCGTCCAGATCCTCGGCATCGCGGGTCAAGCTGGCTTTGCGGTAGGGGATCACACGGCCGTCTTTTTCGAAGGTGGCCTCGGTCAGTTTGGCGTATCCTGCGCGCGCCATGGCCCCCAGCACTTCTTCGAAAGCATCCCGATCCAGATTCCCGTGGGGGAATAGTTCCGTGTGCAGCTTGCCGGTGGATTTCGATTCGCCCGCCCGCAGCGCCTCCACTACTTTATGGACTGCTTCCGTTTCCAAATTCGTGGGAGGGCGGAACTGCTGGGCCACGCAATCCTGGGGTGCGCAGAAGTCGCAGATGCCGCAGGGTTTCTGCCCGTCTTCCAGGTCGCCAAAGTGCAGCACCAGGCGCGACATGCGGCAGCCCTGGGTCTCCGCGTAGCGCATGACCAGGTCGATTTGGGATCGCCGTTGGCTGGAATGCGCCACGTAGGAATCGCGCCAGTCGCCCGTGCCGCGCGTGATGGTTTCGGCGAAGTCCACCATGGCGCCGCCATGAATCCAAAGCTTTTCCAACGCCTTGTCGAATGTGTCCAGATCAATCCGCATCTGCTTCTGCAGCACTTCTTTATCCTGCGGATCGGCGTTTAGGCGCTGATAGATGGCGTCCAAAACCTTGACGTCGGGATAATCGCGCTCAAAGAAGAAATCGTGCGTGTGGCGGTCGGCGTAAGAATGCATCAGGATGGCGCGGCTGCGTCGGCCATCGCGACCGGCACGCCCGATTTCCTGGTAGTAGGCCTCCACGCTGCCGGGTAGCGCAGTGTGGATTACGGTGCGGACATCGGGCTTATCGATGCCCATGCCGAACGCGATGGTCGCCACGATCACGTCCAGTTTCCCGCCTAGAAACTGCTCCTGCACGCGCTGCCGCCGTTCCGTCTCCAGACCGGCGTGATAGGCCGCCGCGGGCATTTTGGACGCCAGTTCCTCCGCCACGCTCGCGGCTTGTTTGCGGGTAGGGACGTAGACGATGGCGGGGCGCCGGGCGGGATCCTGCAAGAGTTCGCACACCAGCGCCGTGCGTTTCGAGGGCTGCGCCTCCACCACTTCGATGGCGATATTCGACCGGCGGAAACCGTGGATGAATTCGGTGGCTTCGTTCAGGCCCAATTGCATGGCAATATCGCGCTGGACGACGGGTGTCGCGGTGGCCGTCAGGGCGATTACTGGGGCGGGGCGCAGGTTGGGAACGTGCTGGCCGAACATGCGGTAATCCGGCCGGAAGTCGTGCCCCCACTGCGAGATACAGTGTGCTTCGTCGATGGCGATCAGGCTGGGCTTGTGTTTGGCCAGCATTTCCGGAAAGCCGTTTACCCGCAGGCGTTCGGGTGCGATGAAGAGGAATTGCAGGCGGCCGGCCAGATAATCGATGCAGGCCTGTCGAGAAGCGGCGCGGTCCCGGCCGGAGTGGATCCGGTCCACTGCGAAGCCCCGCTGTTTCAGTTTCGCCACCTGATCTTCCATCAGTGCGATGAGCGGGCTGATCACCAGGGTAACGCCTCCGCGCGCCACCCCAGGCAGTTGATAACACAGGGACTTGCCAGAGCCAGTGGGCATCACCAACAGCACGTCTTTCCCCTCGATCACGGCCTGGCATACCGCCTCCTGATTCGCGCGGAAGCTCGGGAAACCAAAGCCATCCAGGAGCAGGCTGCTGATCGAGGAATATTCCGCGTGTGGAGCGGCCGTAGCAGTGGGAGCGGCGGCCATTACCGGAGCAGTGGCGATCAAAGCTTGCGTGCCCACCTTGCCCACCACATCCCGCACATACTCCTCAATCCCCGTCAAAAACGGAGCCAAGCTGGCAGTACCCCGTTCAATCCGCTTCAGATAGGCTTCCCACTGCCCGGTCATCGCGGGGCTCTTCACTTCCGGGTGGACTACCTCAATCAGGTGAACCCCCTTGTCCGTGGCCACCAGCGTCTTGCCTTCGCGCACAATGTACTCGCGCTTCAGCAGCACCTCAATCATGGATGCGCGGGTGGCCGGGGTGCCCAGCCCGGATTCCTTCATGGCATCCGATAACTCCTTCTCATCCAGCGTTTTACCAGCCGTTTCCATGGCGGTCAGCAGAGTGCCTTCGGTGAAGCGCTTGGGCGGGCGAGTGCTCTTCTTCAAAGCTTCCACGTCCAGCACGTCCTGCGGCTGGCCCTTTTCCAGTCCTGCGGGGAGCGCCTGCTCGCCTTCCTCCTGCTTGCGTTTGGCGGGGGCCAGGTCCAGCACTTTCCAACCCACTTGCTCGATAGCCGTGCCGGAGGAGTGGTAGCGGTCGGTGATGGGTCCGTTGACGATGGCCGTGATCACGGTGGTTACCAGCCAGATGTGATCGTCGTGCCAGGCCGAGAGCAACCGGCGACAGACCAGATCGTAGATCTTGCGCTCGTCGGCCGAGAGGTCGGCGCGCTCCGGAGACGTCACGGTGGGAATGATCGCGTGGTGATCGCTCACCTTGCTGTCGTCTACGAAGCGCTTACCCAACGGGCGTTCCCCGGTGCCGGGTGCGATCTTGTCCCGGTAAGGTCCGGCGATGGCTTCCACCACGCGCGGCAGGGTGGCCGCCACATCTTTCGACAAGTGGCGGCTATCGGTGCGCGGATAGCTGAGCAGCTTATGGCGTTCATACAATGCCTGCGCTAAGTCCAGCGTGTTCTGCGCGCTGAAGCTGAACAGACGGTTGGCGTGGCGCTGCAGTTCGGTCAGGTCATAAAGCGGCGGCGGACCCGCGCGCTGCGTTTCCGCCTTCACCGATTCGATGGCGGCCTGCCCCGATTTGGCACGCGCCACAATCAGCTTGGCCTCCGCTCCATCCGCGGGCAGGCGCGATTCGTCTGGCTTCGTTTTGAACCAGGTGCCTTTGTA